>JABDRA010000266.1 GCA_013041995.1 Anderseniella sp.
GCCTTATACCAAACGAAGTAATTATTGATCACCACGATTGGCGATCCGGGGATACAGGTCTTTCACGACATTACTGGCGGTTTTTTCAAAGGCGCAGGGCAAAAAGCCGTGAACCATCGCCGCCAGGCCCGCTCCAATCAGTTTCAGGCCAAATCTCGATGCGAACATGAAATGTTCCGGATAACTTTCGCCGACACTGGCAGGGTGATCGAAGAGCGCGGCATCCAGGGTACGTTTCATGAAACTGTTTCCTTGTCTGAAAATCCTGCAGACAGAATAACCGTCTCCGCATCGAAAGGGTTCCCAATCATTATTCATAAAGGCTATATTCATGGGATAACGTCCCATTGAAAAGAGATCAGGCGAAACGATGGACCAGACAGATCGAAAAATACTCACTCTCATCCAACAGGACGCCGGCCTGTCGCTGAACGACATGGCAGAACAGGTTCATCTGTCACGCAATGCCTGCTGGAACCGGGTCAAGCAAATGGAGGACAAGGGTATCATCCGTGCCCGCGTTACCCTGCTGAACCCTGAAAAGCTCAATCTTGACCTGACTGTATTTATCTCCGTGCGGACCAACAACCATACAAGCGCCTGGCTTGAACGGTTTCACACCGCAGTGCGCTCCCTGCCGGAAATCATCGGCATTTACCGCACAACAGGAGACGTGGACTATCTGCTGCAGGCAGTGGTGCCAAGCATGAAGGCCTATGACGCCTTGTACCAGCGCCTGATTTCAAAAATTGAACTGAACGACGTGTCGTCGAGCTTTGTCATGGAGGAGATCAAGAGAACCACGGTATTGCCGCTGGATTATGCGTAAGCAGGCCCTGACACCCTAACGCTGCGCAGCACCGTTTGCCTTCAGGAAGTCCTTGATCGCACCCCAGCTGACCGGAGTCAGAGGGTCGATATGGCCGTTGCCATTCATGGTCAGAAACTGTTTTGGCCCCGCGAAAGCGTCATAGAGCCACCTGCCCTGCTCAAAAGGGATGATTCTGTCGGTGGTACCGTGCAACACGATTACCGGCGCAGTGACCTTTGGGGCAAAATCGATTGAGCGGTACTGATCCTTCATCAACAGGTTAACCGGCAGGAACCAGTATCGCGTTCGCGCCACGTCCGCCGCAGATGTAAACGGCGCTTCAAGAACAACCGCCAGAGGACTGGTATCCGGGTTTGCGGCCAGTTGCGTTGCAACTCCGGTCCCCAGCGATTCTCCAAACAGGATAACCCTGGATGCGGGGATGCCCTTTTGCTGCAGGAATTTCATGGCGGCGCGTCCGTCCTCGATAAACCCGCTTTCGGTCGGACTGCCGGTCGACCCGCCATAGCCGCGCCAACTCAGCACCAGAACGCCGAAACCTTCGCGATGAAACACCCCGAAGCGCTCGGCCCGGTCGCCCAGCGTGCCGGCATTGCCATGCATATACAAAATCACCGGAGCATCAGGTTTGGGCGGCAATGCCAGCCACGAAACCAGCGTTTCGCCATCATCGGTTGCAATGGAAGCAGCAACAAATCCATCGAGTCCGAATTTAGCCGGATCCTCAAACCCCGTCCTTACACTTTGTTGCGGAAAATACTGCAAGCTTCTCTGCGCCACATACATGAACCCGGCCAGTGCGAGATAGATGGAGGCAACAACAAAAACGAAACTGATCATGGTTTTCTTCATGTCCAAATCTGCAAAAAGAAACCGGCAGCGCATGACTGCCGGTTTCAATCGTTGTTCAGTCTTGCAGGCAAGACGCATCAGTCCATTGCCTTGACGATACCCTCAACCATTTTCTTGGCATCGCCCAGCAGCATCAGCGTGTTGTCACGATAGAACAGCGAGTTGTCGATACCCGCATAGCCTGACGCCAGCGAGCGCTTGGAGAACATCACGGTACCGGCGTTCCACACTTCCAGGACCGGCATGCCGAAGATCGGCGATTGCGGATCTTCCTTGGCTGCAGGGTTGGTCACGTCGTTGGCGCCGATCACATAGACAATATCGGTGTTGGCAAACTCCGAGTTGATGTCTTCCAGCTCGAACACTTCATCGTAAGGCACGTTTGCCTCGGCCAGCAGCACGTTCATGTGGCCCGGCATACGACCGGCGACGGGGTGAATCGCATACTTGACCGTGACACCTGCTGCCTTCAGTTCATCCGCCAGTTCACGCAACGCATGCTGGGCCTGGGCCACAGCCATGCCATAACCCGGCACGATGATCACCGAAGAGGCATTCTTCAACATGAAGCCGGCATCTTCCGCAGAGCCCTGCTTGACCGGTTTGACTTCCCCGTCAGCGCCAGTTGCAGGTCCGGCGGTTTCGCCGCCAAAGCCGCCAAGGATCACAGAGATGAAGGACCGGTTCATGCCTTTGCACATGATGTAGGACAGGA
>JABDRA010000271.1 GCA_013041995.1 Anderseniella sp.
AGCAATGGATGACCGGCGCCTCTTTCGCTACGGTCCCGACTACACCGTGCCCGAGTTCGAAACCGCGCTCGACTGGTCGGCTTGGCCCGGGTCCGCCGGTGGATTTCAGGGCGCCGTCGAGATGTGCAACAACAACGGTGCCTGCCGCAAGCTGGCCGGTGGCGCCATGTGCCCGTCTTATAGGGTTACCCGCGACGAGGTTCATCTGACCCGCGGACGAGCCAACTCCTTGAGGCTTGCCATATCCGGGCAACTGGGCCCGGATGCGCTGGCGGGCGACGCCATGGCGGATACCATGAAACTGTGCGTCGGCTGCAAGGCGTGTCAGCGTGAATGCCCGACCGGGGTTGACATGGCCCGCATGAAAATCGAGGTGGCGGCAGCCGGGGTAGCCAAGGCAGGGCTGTCCTTGCGCGACCGGATGGTGGCCCACATGCCGCGCTACGCACCCTATCTCGCCCGCGTGTCCTGGCTGGCAAATGCCCGTGACACGGTGCCGGGGCTGGCCGGATTGAGCGAAACCATTGCCGGCCTGTCGAGCAAGCGCAGCTTGCCGAAATGGCGCTCCGACAGCTATCGCCATGGCGGCAGCGCAGGTCCAATTGACGGCACGCCGGTGATCCTGTTCGGTGACACGTTCAACACCTATTTTGACAGCGAGAACCTGCGCGCGGCCCGCAAGGTGCTCGCGGCAGGCGGGTTCAGTGTGGTTTCGCCCTTGCCCGAAGGTTCATCGCGGCCACCGTGCTGCGGCAGGACGTATTTTGCATCAGGCCTTGTGGACGAGGCGCGTGCCGAAGCCCGGCGCCTGATTGCCGCCTACCTGCCGCTGGTCCGTGCCGGGGCAAAAATTGTTGGTCTCGAACCGTCCTGCCTGCTGACACTGCGCGATGAACTGACCGCCCTGAAGTTGGGGCCAGAGGCGGAAGAGATAGCGGCTGCCGCCATGATGTTTGAAGAGTTTGTGGTTGCCAATGCCGCCCGGTTTGAGTTCACCCCGCTTGAGCGCAATGTGCTGCTGCATGGTCATTGCCATCAAAAGGCACATAATGTCATGGGCAGCGTGACGGCTGCCTTGAAACTGGTGCCGGGCCTTGCGGTCGAGACGGTTGAAAGCTCGTGCTGCGGCATGGCGGGAGCGTTCGGTTATCAGGCGGAAACCTACGAAGTCTCACAGGCCATGGGCGAGCTGTCACTGCTGCCGGCTGTGCGCGCGGCAGAATCGGATACACTGATCGTGGCGGACGGCACCTCCTGCCGTCACCAGATTGCAGACGGTGCTCACCGCGATGCCGTTCACGTGGCTCGCGTGCTGGAGATGGCCATTGCAGACAACACGGAAGGAACGGGTGCATGAACATTACAATGGATGAAGCCATTGTGCGGCGTTCCCTGCATGACGAACTGGTCGAACGCCTGCAGAGACTGATCATTGAAGGCGAATTGACACCGGGCGAAAAGGTACCGGAAAAGGAATTGTGCGAGCGTTACAACGTATCGCGCACACCGATGCGCGAAGCCCTCAAAGTTCTGGCCTCGGAAGGCCTGGTCACCCTGACCCCCAATCGCGGCTCGTCCGTTACCGCCGTCACGGTTGAAGACCTGGAAGAAGTTTTTCCGGTGATGGGCGCATTGGAAGCGCTGTCGGGTGAACTGGCCTGCGAAAAGATCACCGATGCGGAAATTGCCGCCGTCAGCAAGTCCCATCATGAGATGATCGGGCATTACAAGGCCCAGCGCCTGCCGGAGTATTTCGCCGCCAATGAGGCCATTCACACGGCCATCCTGAAGGCTGCCCGCAATGACACCCTGGCCGCCCAGCACCGCATGCTGTCAGCCCGGGTGCGCCGGGCGCGTTATCTCGCCAACATGACCCGTGAACGCTGGGACAAGGCAGTGGCCGAGCACGAGGAAATTCTGGCCGCCCTTGAGACCCGCAACGGCCGCAAGCTCGGCATCATCCTCAAACAGCATCTGCGCAACAAGCTGGAAACCGTATCGGAATGGCTCAGGGCCAACGGTCGCGGGTAGAACAGGCATCTATCCCCCGCACGGATTGGCTTCACTAGCGGCCGCAATGCCCTGCCGCCGCAATTTGACTCAATACTGCAGGTATCCTGTGCCTGTTTACCAAAAGGGGTGGCGGCGATTGACCCAAAGGTAAACAAATGGTTACTATATTGGTATCAAAGTAAGTAATTGAGGTCGCCATGAGTATGAGTAAATTGGGGAAATCCGCCTATTCCCACATAGCCGTGTGGTATGACAGTGATGATGGCTCCATACATG
>JABDRA010000273.1 GCA_013041995.1 Anderseniella sp.
GAACTGGGGTGTGAGGCAAGACCGGTCATAACAGCCGTCACAGCGCAAACCGATCAGGCGGTTCACGCCGTTACGGCCATCTCACCGGATCACGTCGCACAACAACTGTCATCAGCGCTTGCAACCGGCCCCGTCAGCGCCATCAAGACGGGCATGCTGCAATCTGGTGAAACGGTTCTGGCGGTTGCTGAGGTCCTGGCTGACTTTGTAACGGTCCCACTGGTGATCGACCCGGTTCTGGCCTCATCTTCCGGCACGCAGTTGCTGAACCCAGACGGTATCAATGCCCTCAAATCACACCTCTTGTCCCGCTGCACATTGGTGACGCCAAACCTGCCGGAAGCCGCCATGCTGACAGGCAACGAGTTGCCCGAAGCGCAAGCTGAACACCTGCTGGATCTGGGCACGGAAGCTGTCCTGATCAAGGGCGGCCATGGCCCCGGCGACAGGTCCATTGACCTGTTGTTTCAAGACGGCCAGCCCGCGACGGAGTTCGCAGTTCCCAGATTGAACGCATCTTTGCGCGGCACCGGTTGCATGCTGGCAAGCGCCATCGCAGCACATCTCGGACTAGGCCATTCACGGGAACAAGCCTGTTCGCTGGCGAAGGACTTCGTCGCTCACAAGCTGCAGCAGGCTGCATCCGAAGTTTGACATCGCGCATTCTGCCTCTGTATGGACTGACCATATGAGCGATCATATCAACATATCCGCCAATGATGCGCGACGGTTGTCCGTAGCGCCGATGATGGACTGGACTGACAGGCATTGCCGCGTGTTTCACAGGCAACTGACCCATCGCGCCCTGCTCTATACGGAAATGCTGACAACCGGCGCCGTGATCCATGGTGACCGCGACCACCTGCTTGGCTATGACCCATTCGAGCACCCGGTCGCGCTGCAGCTTGGCGGGTCAGACGCCGCAGAGCTGGCACAAGCTGCCCGCATTGGTGAAGACCTTGGCTATGACGAGATCAACCTCAATTGCGGCTGTCCGTCAGACCGTGTGCAGTCCGGCCGCTTCGGTGCCTGCCTGATGGCGGAACCGGACACGGTGGCGCGTGGCGTGGACGCCATGCGCAAGGCGGTGTCCGTTCCGGTTACGGTCAAATGCCGCATCGGCATTGATGATCAGGACACCGAGGCAGACTTTACCCGGTTCATCGAAATCGTGGCCTCGGCGGGTTGTGACACGTTTATCGTCCATGCCCGCAAAGCGTGGCTTGACGGCCTCAGCCCGAAGCAGAACCGCGATGTGCCGCCGCTGGACTATGGCCGGGTCTACCGGCTGAAAGGGGCTCGGCCGGATCTGCACGTTTCAATCAATGGCGGCATCGAAACGCTTGAACAGGCACTGGCGCATCTGGAGCATGTGGACGGTGTCATGCTGGGCCGCGCGGCCTACCAGCATCCCTGGCTCCTGGCGGATGTGGACCGGCTGATATTCGGTGCTCCCGGCAACCCGGTCGCAAGCCGGATGGAGGCGGCCGAACGCATGACCGGCTACATTGAGCAACGTCTGGCGCAAGGCGACTACATCACCCGCATCACCCGGCACATGATGGGCCTGTTTCATGCCCAGCCCGGCGGCAGGCTGTGGCGGCGCATGCTGTCGGAAGATGCCCGTCGTGACGGTGCCGGTGTAGAAGTAGTCCGTCAGGCGCTTGCGGTTGTGGCAGATGCCATGGCTGCACGCCACGCAGCGCAGTAAGTCCTGGCGTCACGCCGCCTGTTTCGGGATCACATCAAACGCAACGCAGATGCGCTTCTGCTTGGACTTGAACGGCACCGTGCCGTGATACATGAAGGCTGGAAACAGCAGCATCAGGCCTTCATACGGTTTGACGGTTTCAACCGGAAACTCCGCCTTGAACGGCAGCTCCTCCGGTGGCCTGCCCATTTCAAAGGCTCCGGCATTGTCGACACCCGACCCGGAGACCTCATCCGGTATGGTCACATAATAACATCCTGACAGATAACCCGACATGTGGATATGCGGCTTCTGATTGCCTTCGCCATCCAGCACCGCAGACCACGCCACAATGTCATAGTCGGTCGGCTCGGTTGCCAGGAACGGATGGTTGTCATCGTTGGGACTGTCGGCAAAATACTTGTCGACGGCCATGCGCATCTGCTTTTCAAGCTCACCCACAGGACCGGAATGATCCTGATTGATATCCGGGCCTATGCGCAGCGCAGGATGATGCCAGGTCGGGTGATCTTCAGGCGGCGTCTCCAGCCGGTCATGCCCGAGCACAACAGCCTCAATGGCCTTGTTGAAGGCGCCCAGGTCGTCATAGCCTGCCGGAACCTCAATGGTGTGTCCCTTTACAAACCGGCCAAAATCAAACCAGCGTGCTGCGGCATCGTGATTACCCACCTCAACCTCGAGCAGAGCCATGAAGGCCATCGCCTCGATGTCTGTCGGCATGGCGGCACACCAGTCAACTGCATGGCGATGGGCTTCATCGACCCGGCCAAGTTCAATCAGCGCGCCGATCAGGTTGGAATAGATCTGCTTGTCCACCAGACCCGCCGCCATGGTGCGGGTATAAAGTTCGACGGCCCGGGTATTTTGCTTGCTCATCTGCGCGGAAATCGCGGTGGAGCGCAAAAGCGATGGGTTTTCCGGGAACTTTTTGACCGCCGCTTCAAAGATCATCAAAGCTTCACGCCACTGTCCCGCATTGGCCAGCATGTCGGCATGTTTGACCTTCAGTTCAATATTGTCCGGTTCCTGGGAAACGGCCACTTCGAGAATTGACGTTGCCGTTTCCCACTCATCGGCCAGGGCGTAAAACCGTGCCAGATTGGCCCGGGCCAACGCCGGGCGCGGGGCACTATCGACGTAGCCGGCAACCGTGGCCAGATGATCGAGCGCCTTGTCGCGATGGCCGAGCGCCAGCCAGCAGCGCGCGGACAGCGTCTGCCCGCGCATCATGCCAGGCGCTTCGCTGGTTACAGGTTGCAGCATTTCAAGCGCTTCGCGAGGCTGTCCCGCCTTGAACAGCTGCGCCGCCTGTTCGATCTTTTGCTTCACTTTAGTCTGGTACTCCGCACTGACGCATACCCCGGTTCGTCATCTTTCGTAAACCATATGTACCAAGAATTCAGCCGCGTGTGCTAGAGCAACAATGACACGGTTAATTGCCCCTGCGGCAACCAGAAAGCCTGAAGCAATGTGGGCTCGATCGGCCCCATAAGGTTACTCCAGCACGTCAAATACCTGATCTTAGGTGCGGCGCTGTGCGCCCTTCAAACATGCGCTGACACGCAATAGGTCAGGCACATGACAACGTTGACCGAAAAACAGCTCGCATCCCTGCCCTTCATCCGCTCCTGGCTGGTGTTTGTTGCGGCGATGGTATTTGCAATGGTGATTGTCGGCGGCGCCACCCGACTGACCGATTCAGGCCTGTCCATCACCGAATGGAAACCATTGCTGGGTGCCATCCCGCCACTGAATGAAACTGATTGGCTGGCGGCTTTGGACAAGTACCGCCAGATCCCGGAATACCAGCTCATCAACAAGGGCATGAGCCTGGCCGAATTCAAGTTCATTTATTGGTGGGAATGGGGACACCGGTTTCTGGGCCGTGCCATCGGCATGGTTTTCTTCGTCCCGTTCGTCTTCTTCTGGTTGACCGGCAGATTGCACAAGTCCCAGGTCCCGCGGCTCCTGGTTCTGTTTGTCCTTGGCGGGCTGCAGGGCGCACTCGGGTGGTACATGGTCATGTCAGGTCTGGTGGAGCGTACCGATGTCAGCCAGTACAGGCTGTCGGCTCACCTGACACTGGCAACCGTCATCTTCGCAGCAATCGTGTGGACCGCACTCGGCATTGGCCGGGACAAACGCCGGCCTGCCTCAACAGTCACCCTGGGCTGGTCCGCGCTGGCCCTGACCGTACTGATCATCGCACAAACGGCTCTGGGCGGGTTTGTGGCCGGCCTTGATGCCGGTCTGTCCCACAATACCTGGCCGTTGATGGATGGCAGGTTCGTGCCGAACGGATTGATGGCGATGGAACCGGCCTGGCGCAATTTCTTTGAAAATGTGCTCACGGTGCAGTTTCAGCACCGGATCATCGCCTATGTCATCGCAATCCTCGCACTGCTGCACGCCGCGCGCGCCATGAACGAGAAACATGCCCCGACCGTGCGCATGTCAGGTCTGGCAATCCTGTTCGCCGTACTGGCACAGATCGGATTCGGCATCTGGACGCTGTTGGCCCACGTACCGATCACACTGGGACTGATCCACCAGGGCGGCGCCCTTGTCTTGCTGACAGCCTGCATCTGGCATCTGCATGAGGTGTGTACTGCGCCACAGACGGCAGTTCCATCCGTGGCGCAGGCAACCTGAAAGTCAGCTCATTGCCTGATCAAGATCGGCAATGATGTCGGCAACATCCTCGATACCGATGGACAGGCGCACGACGTCTGCGCCGGCACCGGCCTTCTCAAGTTGTTCAGGCGTGAGCTGTGAGTGGGTGGTTGAAGCCGGGTGGATGATCAGTGATCTTGTGTCACCGACATTGGCGAGATGGGACAGGAGTTCGACTTTGGACACCGTACCGACACCGGCGTCGTAGCCGCCTTTCAGTCCGAAGGTGAAGACGGCACCTGCCCCCTTCGGTGCATACTTCTTCTGCATCTCGTGGTCCTTGTCGCCCGGCAGTGCCGCATAGCTGACCCATGACACACGAGGGTCTTTGGACAGCCATTCGGCAACTTTCAGCGCGTTGTCGCAATGGCGCTGCATGCGCAGGGACAGGGTTTCCATGCCGGTCAGTATCTGGAAGGCATTGAACGGCGAAATGGCCGGGCCCAGATCGCGCAATCCCAACACACGGCAGGTGATCGCAAAGGCGATATTGCCGAAGGTCTCATACATGGTGACGCCGTTGTAAGACGCACAGGGCTCCGACAACATCGGGAACTGACCCTTGTTCTTGCCCCAGTCGAAATTGCCGCCATCGACAATTACACCGCCCATGGAGTTGCCGTGTCCACCCAGGAACTTGGTCAGCGATTCCACCACGATATTGGCGCCATGTTCAATCGGCCGGCACAGATAGGGCGAGGCCAGCGTATTGTCAACGATGAGCGGCACATGAGCCTTCTTCGCAATGGCGGCAATCGGTTCCATGTCGGTAACGCGGCCGCCTGGATTGGCGATCGATTCAATGAAGATAGCCTTGGTTTTCGGCGTGATGGCTTTTTCGAAGGATGAGATGTCGTCGATGTCAGCCCATACCACGTTCCATCCGAACGACTTGAATGAATGATTGAAGGCATTGATCGAACCGCCATAAAGCTGGCGGGAACAGACGATCTCGTCACCCGGCATCATCAGCGAATGGCAGATAATGAGCTGGGCGGAATGACCTGATGCGGTCGCAAGCGCTGCCGTGCCGCCTTCAAGAGCTGCAACCTTTTCTTCCAGCACCGCCTGGGTCGGGTTCATGATCCGGGTGTAGATATTGCCAAAGGCCCGCAGGGCGAACAAATCAGCAGCATGCTGGGCATCATCAAACACGAACGATGTTGTCTGGTAGATGGGCGTGGCCCGTGCGCCGGTGGCCGGATCAGGCTTTGCGCCTGCGTGAATGGCAAGTGTGTCAAAGCCGGGTTTGTTGTCTCTCATGTGAAATGCTCCTTGAGAACCCTAGGAAATGGTCATGCAGGGGGGCCTTCTAGCAAAGGGCGGCAAATCAAACAATCGTTCTTTTTAGAGAACGCACGCTTATCGCTTTACGATCCCCAGGCTCTGCATCTTGCCGGACCCATGCAGTGACTGCTTCTTCGACGATATCATACCGGAATTGCCGCCGACCCAGCCCCATTCGCCCGACAGTTTGCCATATTCGATTTTGGGACACCGGTTCATGACGACACGAACGCCCGCCGCTTCAGCTTTTTTGGCAGCCTCATCATGGCGCACAGTCAGTTGCATCCAGATCACTTTAGGTTTCGGCTCGAGGTCGAGAGCTTCATCCACCAGACCTGCTGCGGTTTCGGAGTTGCGGAATATATCGACCATGTCGATGGCTTCCGGCACCTCACTCAGTGACCCGAAGACTGTGCGCCCGCAGATCTCCTGACCCGTCAGGCCGGGATTGAGCGGATAAACCGTGTACCCCTTGTCAACGAGGTACTTGGTCACGAAGAAGGATGGCCTTGCCTGATTGGCCGATGCGCCGACAACCGCAACGGTCTTCACGCCTTCCAGAATGTCACGAATATAATCAGCTTCATACGTGTCGTGATTCATGGCGCGGTAATCCGCCCGTCTTCATCCAGCGGGAAAAACGGATTGTAGGCAACCTCCCACAAATGACCGTCCGGGTCTGAGAAATACCCCGAGTAGCCGCCCCAGAACACCTTTTCAGGCTGTTTGACAACCTTCGCCCCGGCCTTCCCGGCAAATGCCATGACCGCATCCACCTGCTCTTCGCTGCCGCAGTTATGAGCCAGTGATACACCGGAAAATGAGCCTGGCGAAAACTCGACCTGGGCATCTTCCGCAAGCGCCTTGCGGCCATACAGGCCAAGGATCATGCCGCCCAGATTGAAGAACGTCACACTATCGTTGGAAGACGCTGCAGCACTCCACCCCAAGCGTTCATAGAATGCCCTGGCCAGTTTCATGTCATCCACACCGAGCGTCACAATGGAGATGCGCGGTTCAAGACCGGTCATTCGTCGCTCCATTCCGGTTTGCGTTTTTCCAGAAACGCGCCGATACCTTCCTGCGCATCTTTCATCATCATGTTGTCAACGATGACTTTCGACGTGTGCCGGTAAGCCTGATCCAGCGGCATTTCAAGCTGCTCGTAAAACGCCTTCTTGCCCAGTGCCAGTACCGCCTGGGAGCGCTCCACCAGTTTTGCAGCGAGTTGTCCGGTAACCGTCGCCAGATCATCATCGGCGCAGACGTGGTTGACGATGCCCGCTGCCATCGCCTCTTCCGCATTCATAAGCGCGCCCGTGGTCAACAGTTCCATGGCACGCTTGCGGCCAATATTGCGCGACAGTGCAACCATCGGCGTGGAACAGAACAGGCCTGAATTGATCCCGTTGACGCCGAACCGGGCAGACGCACCTGCAACCGCCATGTCACAGGCCGCGACAAGCTGGCAGCCGGCAGCCGTCGCAATGCCGTTTACTTCCGCGATTACGATCTTCGGATGCGCGACAATCATCTGCATCATTTCAGAACAACGCGCAAACAGCGCCTCGTAGAAAGCCCGCCCGCCATCTGCGTCTGAACGATGCGATGTCATTTCCTTCAGATCATGGCCGCCGCAAAAGCCCGGCGCTTCACCCGCAATGACAATGACACGAACCGATTTTTCGGTTGCCGCTGCTTCGAGCGCGGCCACCATGGCATCCAGCATGGCGGTGGACAGCGGATTGCGTTGTGCCCCGCGCATCAGCGTCAGCCGCGCGATGCTGCCGGTTTTTTCAACGGACAATAACGCTGCCTGGCTCATCAGTGATCACGTCCGTCTTCGGTTTCTTCAAGCATTTTTAACTTCTCGGCCCAGACTTTCTGCAAGTTGAGATCGGCGACAATTTTCTTGTTGTTATCAGACGGCAACATGGATTGCAGCCCTTCGATCAGTGAGGCTTTCATTTGCTGGTCGAGATCGACTTCCTTCTCGATGTTTTCAAGCTCCTGCCTGATTTCGTCTTCATGGGTTCCCGACAGTGCCGCATAGGCGAAACTCACTGATGTGATTGCTGTGTTCCATTCACCGACTGTCTTGAAACCGAAACTCTTGATGTCTTTCTCAAGCGCCGGGCCTTCCTTGGCCTGGGCCACAAACTGTTCAAGGGATTCATATTCTGCAATATCGGTATCCTGATAAGTCTTTTTGAGTTTGACAAACCCGTCAATTGCCCGTTTGGCCAGGTCCGGTGTCAGTTCAACGGTTTCCACCGTGGAAATGGCGGGAGCCATCTCCTGGGTGTTATCGTTCTCATTGGTATTGTCGTTGTCCGTGTTGGCGTCGTCACCTGGAGTGAGCTGAAGCAGCGGTTCGTTGCCGGGCGACGGAGCAAACGGCGCGCTGCCCAACCCACCACCAGCTGCAGTGGGGCCTTGCGTCTCCGGCAGGCGCGTTTGATCCTTTGCCGCCAGCACAGGCTCGGCGCGCATGACAACGAACGCCAAGCTCATCAAAACAGCAATGTTTCCGGTGCCCTTCATCAAGTTGGATTGTAGGGCACGGCAGATTGCGGGGGAAGTGCCATTGACGAGAAAGCCTGTCTTGCCCAATACCAGTGAATAAGTTGGACAAGCTTGGCGGGATGCAGGTGAATGGCACTTAAATGGTCGGCAGACGAGGTATTCGAGTTCCTGAGGGTAGAATTCCCGCAGGCGCTGCGCGACGGCGTGAATTATGAAGTGGTGAGGCTGGAGCCCGAAGAAGCCCATGTCCGGCTTTTGGCCGGCGACCAGCAATTGCGCCCCGGTGGTACTGTTTCCGGGCCGGCCATGATGGAGATGGTGGACTTCTCGATCTATGTATTGCTGCTGGCGCACCACAAGGAAGCAGCACGTCTTGCGGTAACCACCAATCTGGCAATTTCGTTCCTGCGCAAACCGCAACCGGGCCCCATTGTGGCGCAGATCCGGCTGATCAAGCACGGCCGCACCCTGACCGTGGCGCGCGTGGACATCATATCAGAGGCTGACGGCAAGCTGGTGGCCAGCTCTGAAGCGACATATTTCATGGGAAATACATAAGGTAAAATAATACCACATATATTTTATTCAACAAAATCAATATTATGTATGAAATATATATTTCACAATGCGCTTGACCCGGCTTCCAGACCGGCGTAGAACCCATCGCCAACAGGGTATCCGGTCCTCGCAAGGTCAAAAGGTATCCGGTCGATAAATTAATCACTCAGGACTGACTGTCATGAAAACCTTTTCTATTCGGGCATCCGAAATCGAGAAGAAGTGGATTTTGATTGACGCCGAAGGTCTGGTCGTAGGGCGCCTCGCCGCCGTTATTGCCACCCGTCTTCGCGGCAAGCACAAGCCTTCTTTCACCCCTCATATGGACATGGGCGACAATGTTGTTGTCATCAACGCCGACAAGGTCGTGTTGACCGGCAACAAGCGCACCCAGAAAACCTATTATCGCCACACCGGTTATCCCGGCGGCATCAGGGAAGCCAAGGCCGACAAGGTCCTTGACGGTCGTTTTCCCGAGCGTGTGCTGGAACTGGCAGTCAAGCGCATGATGCCCGGCGGTCCGCTGACCCGCGATCAGTTGTCGAACCTGCGCATCTTCGCCGGCACCGAACATCCACATGAAGCACAGCAACCCGAGATCGTCGACGTCAAGGGCATGAACCCCAAGAACTCGCTGAGAGGTTAAGGCAATGGCTGAAGAAATCACCACACTGGAAGACCTTGGCGCGGCAATGGGCGCGGCGCCTGAAGCTGCAGCAGCACCTGCCGAGCCGAAAATCGACGCCCTGGGCCGCTCTTATGCGACCGGCAAGCGCAAGGACGCGGTAGCCCGCGTCTGGATCAAGCGCGGCAACGGCAAGATCACCATCAATGGCCGTGAAATCGAAACCTATTTCGCCCGCCCCACCCTGCGCATGATCATCCAGCAGCCGCTGGAAGCGTGTGAACGCAAGGACGAGTTCGACATCGTCTGCACGGTTGGCGGCGGCGGCCTGTCCGGCCAGGCCGGTGCAGTGCGTCACGGCATCTCCAAGGCACTGACCTATTTTGAGCCGGCTCTTCGCCCCGCACTCAAGAGCGGCGGCTTCCTGACCCGTGACTCGCGTGTCGTTGAGCGTAAGAAGTACGGCAAGGCCAAGGCCCGCCGCAGCTTCCAGTTCTCGAAACGATAAATTTCAAATATAATAAATACAATAATTTCAAGGGGTTATGTTTTTACATAGCCCCTTTTTCTTATTGACAAATCATTGACAAGCTTTTGAACTGTCAGTGGTTCCAGTTAGGGCTTTTGACAAATCGTTGACGTTTTTGAATAAGGAACCGGACGACTTGGTTTTTTGTGATCGGGACGGGAACGGCATCGAGAATTTCGGGAAGACTTTCAAAAAAATCCTTGCTGACAGTGATTTGCTCGAAGATCGGTTTGGCCGGATTAGAACAATCTACAGCTTAAGGCACACCTATGCCACGTTTCGGCTGTTGTACGGTCATGCCAAAATCGAGGATTTGGCACAAAACATGGGCACTTCCCCAACACAAATCTTCAATCACTATCGACATATCACGACGAGACAAAAGGCTACCGAATTAGCAGGCAGACTAAACCCTCAGATGAGTCGTAAGGGATTGTACTGGTAACTGAGCCAAGCCACGATCGGTGATGGTGGCACAGAACATGGCTATGGAGCTACAACCTGCTCCAGTTGATCCGATGCCTTTTGCCGTTGGTTGCCCGGAGTGATTTTCGATCAACAAGTCTATGGGCAATTTCAAACTGTTCGTTGATCTTAACAACAAGGAGTTTGCTGAAATGTCCTGCCATTTTCACTTCGGTTCCATCACGTTTGTTGGATGGTGCTATCGTTTTCACTTCGATGAAATCGTTCCCCAAACGGCCGTCTGACCCTTGGGAATAATTGGCATGTAGTTTGATGCCATATGTAATAGCCCCATACAGCTCCCCGATATCTCCGTAGACTTGCAGGTGGAGTCCAGTCTCTTCGAAATAGCATTTTGCAGTGGTCAATAATTGTTCGAAAATCGGCACCAGAGAAAGCTTGCCGTTCGGATATTTGGCTCTCCATTCCTTATATTGGATTTGCTCGTTAATCTCGTCCCAGCTTATCCATTCACCGTCATCCCATATTGCATTTTCGGGGCCAAGCATTGCA
>JABDRA010000275.1 GCA_013041995.1 Anderseniella sp.
CATCGATGTTTCAGGCCTTTGGAACACGGGATCACTAATACAGTACGGTTCGGGAGATGGTCTGGATTAGGTTCAGGCGCGTGCCTCATGCTCCATCCTCCGCGAACATGTTGATATTGCCGACGTCGACGAGATCAGGCATCGTCTGGATGGTGTGGAACACGATGTTGTACTGTGTGAACGCAAGCATGGTCCAAGCGCGGCGTGGCTGCCGGGCGCTCTGGCGATTGGCAACGAATAATCCAACACTTTGTCCTGGAGGGAAAATCCGTGAGTATCATCAGCCGCGTGGCAGTTCATGCGTTTTGTTATGAGCTTGAAGACTTCGACCATAACATGATGACTTATGCCAAAAATGGCCGTTCGCCGGTCACCAAATTCGTCACCGTGATCGAGACCGATGATGGATTGCGCGGCGAGTTCGCGCCGCACTATATGGCCAATGCCATGACATGTGCGCAAGTCAGCCAGATGGCCCCGATGCTGATCGGGCGCAATGCCGAACACCGCAGCAGAATCTTTGAAGACCTGAAAAATGCATTTCGTCATTTTGACCGTGCAGGTGTCGCCGCGATTGATGGTGCGCTGTGGGATCTTGCCGGGAAGAAACACAATTGCTCCGTTGCCCAGTTGCTCGGCGGATACCGCGACCGGATACCGGCCTATGCCAGCACGTTCCCGGGTCAAAGCAAACCTGGCGGACTGGACAGCGTCCAAGCCTATGCAGATTTCGCGCAGCAGTGCCGGGAGCTGGGATATCCGGCGTTCAAGATTCATGGCTTTTGGGACGGTAAACCTGAAAGCGAAATCGCCGTCATGACAGCGGTGCGTGACCGGGTCGGAGACAGCATGCGGCTGATGACGGATCCGGCATCGTCGCTGCCGACTTTCCTTGACGCAATCGAAGTTGGACGGGCCTGCGATGATCTGGGATTTTTCTGGTATGAAGACCCCTACCGGGATGCCTCTTCAAGCGCGTTCGGGCAGAAGAAACTGCGCGACTTCATCAAAACGCCGCTTCTGGTTTCGGAACATATCCGGGGATTTGAGCAAAAAGCCGATTTCCTGCTGGCCGGTGGTACCGACATCGTCCACATCGACCCGGAACTGGATGGCGGCATTACCGGCACCATGAAGATCGCAGGCTTTGCTGAAGCTCTTGGGATAGATGTGCAAATTCATACCGCCGGCCCGATGCACCGGCACTGTCTCTCGGCGATCGTCAACACCTATTATTATGAGATGGGGCTTGTCGGGCCGGGCATGTTCAACTCAATGCAGCCGCCCATCTATACATGCGGCTATGGCGACCAACTGGAAGACATCGACAGCGATGGCTGTGTCTCGATCCCGGCCGGGCCGGGTCTTGGTGTCACGTATGATTGGGATTTCATAACCAGCAAGCAGACCAATTTGAGCGAAATTTCCGGCTGACCTTTACCATGATTTAATTAGGCCGATATCTGCGACTATCTATATGAAACAGACGATGTCGTGTGCCGCAAACCGGCACACAAGACGGAATCTGAAAACCTAACTGTATGAAGGTGCCGTCCTACAGATATTGGGAGAGTGACCATGCCGGTTAACCGCCGCAGCGTGTTGAAAGGTTCCATCGCTGCTACCTTCACAGGGGCCACAGCTGGCCTGATGCCTGCACGCGTGATGGCAACCCCGCTGGCAAGACCCATCGCCTCAACAGGTGAAATGCTGCCGCTTGTCGGGTTGGGCAGCTGGATAACCTTCAATGTCGGTAACAATCAGAAACTGCTTGATGCCAGCACAGAGGTGATGGCGGCCTTTTTCGAGAGCGGTGGCAGAATGATTGACTCATCGCCCATGTACGGCTCATCGCAGGCAACAATAGGATACGGCCTGAAAAAACTCGGCATGCCCAAAGCGCTGTTTTCAGCAGACAAGGTTTGGACCTCATCTGCAGGCAATGGCGCCAGTCAGATTGAGACATCGCGGGGCCACTGGGGTGTGCCGGAGTTTGATCTGGTCCAGGTACATAATCTTGTTGCGTGGCGTGAGCACCTTGAAATGCTGCAAACCAAGAAGGCAGCAGGCGAGCTAAAGTACATCGGCATCACTA
>JABDRA010000279.1 GCA_013041995.1 Anderseniella sp.
TCACTGCACAGAATTACTGGACAAAGGAGGATGAGCAGTCCCTGCTCGAAGAATGTCGGGGACAGGTCGAGACCGAGGCCGACGCATATCTGGCAACCCCGGCCCAGGCGGTATCGACCATGTTCGATGATTTGTTCGTGGTGCTGCCAGACTCTCTGAAGTTACAGCGAGAGCAGGCAATAGAGGCCGTGCAAGGTGATCACAATGGCTGATATTGATCTGTTGGGTGCAGTCAATCTGGCTCTTGCCAGGGCTATGCAGGACGATAAAACAACCATTGTTCTTGGCGAAGATGTTGGTGCCAATGGCGGCGTGTTCAGGGCAACCGATGGCCTTCAGGAAAAGTTTGGCGCCACACGTGTGCTGGATACTCCACTTGCCGAATGTGCCATTGCCGGCATCGCCGTGGGTGCTGCCACACAGGGCTTCCGGCCCATCGCCGAAATACAGTTCGCCGGTTTCATCTACCCCGTCATTGACCAGATCCTCAATCATGCATCACGCCTGCGCAACCGCACGCGCGGCAGGCTGAGTTGTCCCATGGTGCTGCGCGCGCCCTATGGCGGAGGGGTTCATGCACCTGAACATCATTCTGAAAGCCCGGAGGCTTTGTTCGCCCACATTCCCGGCCTGAGAGTGGTCATTCCATCATCTCCGCAGCGGGCCTACGGGCTGTTGCTCGCAGCCATAAGAAACCCTGACCCTGTTGTCTTCCTGGAACCAAAACGGCTCTACCACGCGTTAAAGGAGGAGGTGTCAGATGACGGCAAGGAGTTGGCGCTGGACCAGCCGGTTTGCCTCAGACAAGGCCGGGACCTTACGCTGGTCACATGGGGAGCTTCGACAACTGAAGTTTTGAGCGCGGCTGACCAACTTGAGACAGAAGGCATATCGGCTGAGGTAATCGACGTAAGCACCTTGTCGCCCCTTAATGACGACCCGATCTGCGCTTCAGTGGAAAAGACCGGCCGCTGCGTTGTTGTTCATGAGGCGGTGCGCACAGGAGGTTTCGGGGCAGAGATTGTCGCCCGTATTGCAGATCGGTCGCTGACTTATCTGCTCGCGCCTGTCAAACGCGTCACCGGCTATGACACGGTCATGCCGCTACCGCGTCTGGAGACGCACTATATGCCCGGCACGCAGCAAATCGTGAAAGCTGCCCGGGAAGTGATGGAGCTGTCATGACTACCTTTCGCCTGCCAGACCTGGGAGAAGGCCTTCGAGAGGCAGAGATCGTCTCCTGGCAGGTGTCCGAAGGCGATCATGTAGTTGCCGATCAACCATTGGTGTCGGTAGAGACCGAAAAGGCCGTGGTGGAAATTCCCTCGCCGCAATCAGGCCGGGTAACACAACTTCATGGCCAGCCTGGCGACATCGTTCTCGTGGGGCATCCTCTGGTTGAGTATGATGGCGGGGACAAACAGCAATCGGAGACGGTTGTGGGAGAGCTTCCCCATGGGGAAACGCAACCAGCGGTGTCTGCTCATGCTCCTGTCGAAGGCCGACCGAAAGCAGCGCCCGCAGTCCGCAAACTGGCTCGCGAACACGATGTTGATCTTGCCAGCGTGGTGGGTAGTGGCGTGGATGGGACAATTGTTCTTGAGGACGTCAGGCGCGCTTCTTCGACAGGTGATGGAGCCGCCGTCGGAGAACGCATACGTGGTCCGCGCCGTGCTATGGCGCGGGCAATGCAGAACGCCGGTGCCGAAATTGTGCCGGCAACCCTGACCAGCAGTGCGGATGTAACCGGATGGTCCGGTGACGATGATGTGACAGTCCACCTGATTTCCGCTGTCGTAGCGGGCTGCAAGGCCGAGCCGGCACTGAATGCATGGTTTCACTCTGCCAGTTTAACCATCTCGCGGCACAATGAGGTTCATGTCGGTGTCGCGATGGACACCGATGAAGGACTTTTCGTGCCGGTAGTCCGCAATGCAGGCGGGTTGTCGGCCGCAGAGTTACGAAAAACAGTCAACATGCTGAAGGGCCAGGTGGCTAACAGAAACATCGCGCGCGAGCACCTGACGGGACAAACCGTTACGTTGTCGAATTTCGGCACCTTGGCAGGTCAGTATGCCAGCCTCGTCGTCATGCCGCCGCAGGTAGCGATCCTGGGTGCCGGTAAGATCAGCGAGCAGATTGTGCCCGTTGAGGGTCAGCCGGCCGTCCGCCGCATCCTGCCGCTGTCGCTGACATTTGACCATCGGGCGGTAACAGGCGGCGAGGCGGCCAGATTCATGAAAGCAGCAACGGACAGTCTGCAAGAACAGTGACGGAGGTACCATATGACAACGCCTTTTGAACTTGGTGATGAACTGGGGCCGGCCAAGATACTGCATCTAGCGAACCCTGCCGTTGGCCTCAAGGCAATTTTGGTTGTGGACAATATTGCAGGCGGACCTGCGATCGGTGGCACCCGCATAGCGCCGGATGTCTCGCTTGAAGAATGTGCCAGGCTCGCCCGGGCGATGACCTATAAAAATGCCGCTGCCGGACTTGCACATGGCGGCGCCAAGTCGGTGATCTTTGCCGACCCTTCGGTGAAGCGGGAGCAAAAAGAGACACTGATACGGGCATTTGCCTGCTCGATAGAAGATGTACGCGGTTACATTCCCGGGCCGGACATGGGTACAGACGAGATGTGTATGGCCTGGGTTCATGACGAAATCGGGCGGGCGGTCGGTCTGCCGCGCGAGATAGGCGGCATACCCCTGGACGAGATCGGTGCGACCGGTTTCGGGATAGCTGTCGCAGCAGAAGTTGCCCAAGAGTTCTGTGATGTCAAACTGGATGGCGCACGGATTGCTGTTCAGGGTTTTGGCGCTGTCGGTCAACATGCGGCTCGGCAACTTGCTGCGCGCGGTGCCGTGCTTGTTGCTGCGGCCGACTCCGGAAATACAATTACAAACAAGTCAGGTTTTGATATCGACGCCCTGATCGAGACCAAG
>JABDRA010000281.1 GCA_013041995.1 Anderseniella sp.
CAGTGAGCGTGTATCGAGAACGTCGAGGAAGGCAGAGCTCGCATCTGCCATGACACCCTTCAGCCTGCATCCTGGTGAGAATACGCATCCACATTCCCTGTCGAGCATGCATTCGACAATCGCCAGATCAGCTTCAATCTTCCGGACAACATCACCGACCATGATCTGTGATGGCTGTTTACCAAGACTGATGCCGCCGGTTCTGCCGCGATGTGATACCAGTATCCCGGCTTTCACCAGCTTGGCGACAATCTTCATGACGTGAGATTTTACCAGCCGCAATCGCAGGGCAATTTCCTCAACCGTGATTGGCTCTTTCTCATTGGCCAGCAACATCAAAACCCGCAGGGCAAAATCGCTTGCTTGGTTCAGGCGCATGATCTCTCCAAAACATTCAAATGGTATGTTGCAAATAGCAAATTTCTCAGTTGCATAAAACATATTAATTAAATGAATGTATAAACGAAACCCCCGGGTAGGGGTTTCAACTCGCCCTCAAGCTGAGCCGTATGGCGGTCAAATTCACCCAACCCGATGATGCCGTACGTAGCCGGTTACGCGAGGAGTACGAAAACAATGCCTGCAGCGCCCGTTCAGCCATTGCCTTGATGCGCCGAGAGAGGGATCGGATGAAATCGCCCCGGCGTTTCTCAACCGGTCTGGCCTAGATACTGCAGGATCTTTCTTTGTCTCGCCATGGTGACGGTTCCGGAATCCGCCACAATACCATTCAGCTGTTCGACGAGCCTGGTTCTCAATTCACCGGCAAAACTGCTGGCCATGAATTCGCATAGCCACTTGACCTGACTATCGGAAATTCCACAGGTCTTGAGTCTGTGGGAGACAAACCGCATATCATCTGCGCGAAGGTTCAGGCCCGGCTTGAACAGCATTGCAAGGTATTGGCGCTTGTGCATGCTGATGCTCCCGTTTTCGCTGAGCACCCAAATCAACATGATCAATTGCAGGAACTGTTCGTCATTGTCTTGTAGTTCTGGAAAAATTGCATCGAGCCGATGAGCGTGATCGATTATTTCAACCAGCCTGCGTTTCTTCCTGGTTCGACGGCGCACCCCATTTACGGTCATTTTTCCCCTAACTATTGTTGATCCAGGTCAACGCCGTATGCCCAGGGTTTCGGTTGATGTCTGCTAACTCGCCTTCGTGCCCGGTTTGTCAGGCTCGCTTGATGATTTCTGATCTGTGCTTCTTGCCCATCGCAGCCGCCCGTCTGTCGATTTTCCGCATCCAGTTCGGCAGCGGCTCGCAGCTGGTTTGTTTGCCAATGAGATTTCGAAGCTGAATTGCCTGTTCGATGCAGCCGTCGAACAACGGAACATTTTCAGGCGCAATCAGCTCCCCCTGAAGGACTAGGTGCTCCAGCTGTGCCAGTTCCTGCGCGATTGCCCGGATCGCCAGTTCCTGCTCTTCCATGAAATTCAAACGTGACATGGCTGCCATGTTCGATTCCGCTGTTAAATATATCAATTGATGATATTCAAACGTTTATGGAACAAGCGCGGCATATTGTTGGTGCATTGATCATCCATCAGTGGTAATTTCATTTACCAACGAAGTCGCTCATCCAAACAATACTTGCTCTATGGAAGTCTGGTTCGTTTGATACATTGCTATGAAAAATGAAATGAACAAGAAGCAGTCCTCGGCACAGCGCCCACCAAACATTATGCATGAAATGCTGCGCTCGTTCGTAACCCTTGCGAAGTTTCTAAACCTCACTCATGCGGTCAACCATCTTGGTTCGACCCGGCAAACTGTGCGCCGCCATATTGAAATGCTGCAGGCACTCAGGGGAGAAACACTGCTTGCTTTCGTTGATCGCCAGTATGTTCTGACCAGGGAAGGTGAATTGGCGTTGGCCGAGGCCGAACAAATACTCCAGCTTGACGATGCGTGGATGCGCAAGGAAGTCAGGGTAGTGAATGGTCTGACCGCGGTCCGCTACGATAGCAATCCTGAAGTTCCGTATTTCTCACAGCAGCATTCCATCGATAAGATCTGGAAAAGCGGGTCGCCTCTTATCCAGAATGGGTTGCTTTGCTGGGTTGAAGCCAAAGCCCAACTGGAAGCCCCTGAGTTTGATGCGGTCCGGGATTACCTCCTCGCATATCGACGGCACAACAACGAGTGGCTGTGTGTCAGCATTGGCGAAAAATCCTCCTATGCGACCTGGTTGGGATGGTCGTGGGCAAAAAGTGCAATCGGCAAACCTCTTGCTGATGACCCCATGGCCAGCGACGCGGACCAGTATGTAAGTCAGTCATATGACAGCATCTTGCGCAGCGGCGGCCTGAGGATCGACCATGTCTATACAAAGATCGCCCGGACCCATGGCGGTAAACCTGAGCCCATCACATATCAGCGGCTCATCTTGCGGTGCATGTTTCCCAACGGCGACCATGCCCTTGTCACCCTGGTTGAAAGAACAAATACTATTCAGATTGTTAATGTAAACCTCGATGATCTGCCTGCAATGGACCCTGCCATGTTATAAGCTGTGATCAGGACGGCCTAAACATGGATTGTTGACATGAACCACCCGAATCACGCTTTTTATCCTAGCAGTAGTGTCCAGATGGAGGCAGAATCGATTGTGCTTAGTAGAGACAGAGAGTCGATTGCCAAGTATATCGCCGGTGCTGAAAGCATAGTTTCAGAACTGGGTATTACAATTGAGGTCGGATCGGATTTTGACTTCTTTTGTTCGATCCCCGATTTGCAGCCTGACCGGCATGCAGTTTCCCCGATATTTGATCCGGATGAATCCTGTATTTCGGCTTCAAATGGATTTTGGCTCATCGGGCGTAATGCTGCTGGCGAGATTGTACTGACACAGGCAATAAAATTGATTCCGGTCGGAGAAGCCGGTTTCCTCACTCATCTGACGGAAAATCTTGCTGATTACAGGCCAAAAGGTGACCGCCTAGATATTGCCAAATCGCAAGTTCAGTTGACTGACCGTGCGGCCAGATTGTCAGGGGACCTGTGCTACTATGGCGAGTTGTGGATCAGTAGTTCATATCGCGGCAGTTGCCTGACAGCAGTCATGCCGCGGCTGATGTTCGCAATCGCGATCTCCAAATGGTCTCCAAATGTGGTGTTCGGGGTTATGGAGCCCCTCGCAGCCTGCAAGGGATTAGCGGCACGCGAAGGCTTCATGCACCTCGAACAGGGCGGACTTCACTGGAGGGACCGCGTTTCTTCCGAAACGATGGAGGAGTGGCTGGTCTGGACCACCAAAGACGACTTCATCTTCAATATGAGAGTGTCTCCGGAGATGTTGTCAAAACTCTATCCAAACAGGACAGGCAAAAAATCTGCCAAGGTATCGAAAGTCGCCTGATTTAACCCGGTTTCATCTAACAGTTTACCGGCCGTTTGTCCGGTGCTGTGTGAACAGCTGTGTTTGATCTAAGCCGGGCAGAGTTCACATCGCATTCACCTGGACGTGAGGTGGATTGATTTCCCCTGAGGGTTTGCAGGCCTCCACAATGGTCTCCAGATATCAGGAGACTATGACGTGGACCGGACGCACCTATTGCAGAGTCAACGTTCCCGATATTTCTGCTCGACGGGAACGACCCGCGCAATACACATGGCGGGACTTGCGCCAATTGCATTCATCGCCATTACTATCGGTTTGACTGCCGTGGCGCAGGAGACTGAAAGGGATCCGGACTTTAGTGACAGACCGGTCCGCACCGGTCCGATAAAGCAGGCGAAAGACCCGAGCGGACCGCGTCGGCATTTTCGCCTGAAAAACCCGGCTCTTCTGACCGGGGAGGACGCTGAGCGGCTCTACACCGAACTCAAGTCGGACATGGCAACACGCTATGGCCTGTCGGGTCAGCCGGGAGTGGTGAATTACCAGACATGGAAGCGGTACAACCGGGTGCCTTACCCGAGCGTATCGCACGGCAACCGCTATCTCAGCAATTACGGCAACCCGGCAGCTGCGGCCTATGGGCGCTTTGAGCAGGCTGGAAGGTTGCCCGTTGGCTCAATACTCGCAAAAGACAGCATAACCGTGAGTAAGAACGGTCAAGCCATGCCTGGCGCATTGTTCCTGATGGAAAAGATGGAATCCGGCTTCAACTATGTCAGCGGCGACTGGCGCTATACCATGATCATGCCGGATGGCAGCCTTTTCGGCACAACCAACGGCGAGGGGACGGAGCGGGTCAGATTCTGCATTTCCTGTCATCTGGCCGTTGAGCAGCAGGATCACCTGTTTTTTATTCCTGAAGAGTATCGGCAAAACTGAGGGCTAAACCCGGTCATTTTGCTCTGTTCCGCTGCGTTGTGCCAAAACACACATCGATTGTGTACTTTCTTTCGTAAGGTCACCTCCAACGATCGCGATATGTCGCGCGCGTCAAAACAGGGTGTTCGAGCCTTGGGCTTGACGCTCATATCGCGCAAACCCGGCAGGTTCGCGGGCGGTCCTGCCAATAGTGGAGACTCGAAAATGACCAAAAAAATCATGACGATCGCGTTGTCCCTGGCTGTTCTTGCAGCCCTTGCT
>JABDRA010000100.1 GCA_013041995.1 Anderseniella sp.
GGCCGGCAATCCGGTCACATATTTGGGTGTGACCGCAGCATCATCAATAACCACTCCGGCCGCTTTGCTGCCGGCCTTGCTGGCCTGGGCTGCGATGTCGTCGATTTGACTGGCTGCCAGTTTGGCAATTGCTGCAACATCATCCAAGAGTGCGAGTAAGCCGCTCATTTATAGATTCCTCTCCCCGGTCCGGGAAACCGTAGCATTGATTTCGTCATGCTGCTTTATGGATCACTCAAGAACTACGACAAACCCGTGTCAACTGGATGAGCGCCTGTTGGTTCCGTTTTGTGGTCAAATTATCTCAGGCAACCTGCGCGCCAGCTTGTTCCCGCCGGGTTCATGCGCCACTGTTGAAAGCCGGTGCCGGTGGCCGGAACGGGAGGAGCAATACATGAAATTCGGCCACATCAGCATGGTTGCACGTGATACTGATCGGCTTGCAGGCTTTTACAAGGCGGTTTTCGGCTGTGAGGATACTGTCAGAAGATGGACCATGTCCGGCGAGCTGGTTTCCCGGGGTAACGGCCTTCCCAACTCCGAAATCTATGCAGCATGATTGAGCCTACCCGGCGTAGACGGTCCGTTCCTGGAGATTTTTCAATACAAGACCATCGAGGATTGCCCGACGCCTTCGGTAAACCGGCCTGGCTACGGACACTTGTGTTTCGAGGTGGAAAACATACATGTCACGCTCGACGCGGTTATCGAAGCGGGTGGAATGCCACTCGGTCAGATAACCGATTTGGGGACTGAACAAGCCCCTGTTCTGTGTGTCTATGCGCGCGATCCGGAGGGAAACATCATTGAGCTGGAGCAGAGATAGATCGCCTATCGCTTCATGCCGAACCGGCGTTTATTTCAATCCGTGCGACCGACTCGTCGTGGTGCTCAGATAGACAGACCCGATGATAATCGCCAGGGCGATAGCGCGCTGTGTCGTCAATGCCTCGCCCAGGATGAGAAAGCCCAGTACCGCGCCGCCCACCGGCACTGCAAAGTTTACCTGAGACATCCGCGTCGCGCCAAGCCTCGGCACAAGATAGAAGTATGTCAGGTTGGCAAAAGCAGTCGAGAACACGCCGAGATAGATGAGTGCACCGAGTGATGGCAGCGTCGGTTCAATTGAACTGACATCCGCCCCGGACAACAGCACAACAGTGCAGATGAAAATTGTTCCCACGATCATCGAGCCTGTCGCCATTTCCAGAGGTGGCCGGGAGACAAAACGGCGAATGTAGACCGTTGATGCTGCGTAACAGAAAGTCGCTCCGATGATGGCCGACTGACCTTCCAGTTGATCGCCCAGTCCTGCAAGGGCAGCAGGTCCGACGAGAACGGCAACACCCAGAAATCCGCCCACAACGCCAAATGCTATCCGCAGGGTGAGAGCTTCGTCCGGTATCAGCCACGCTGCCACCAAAAGGGTAATCACCGGAGCAACGCCCATGAGTATCGATGCGAGCGCGCTGTCGACGGACTGTTCGCCGTGCGTAATCAGCAGGAAGGGCAGAGCGCTTCCGAGCAATCCCGTAATCGCATAAGACGACCACACCGTTTTGCTCCAGGACAGTGACAGTCCACGTGCTTTCAAGACAATGAAGATGATGATCGTTCCAACAAGCATGCGCCCTGCCACGAGCACCGAGGAATCGATGGTGGTGATGGCAAGCTTGATGACTGCGTAGGATGAACTCCACATGGTTGCGAGAGCGAGCCACAGAAACACGTCCAGTATTGTTGCTTTTTGCATAGGAAAACGACCTTCAGCCTGCTACAGATATAGAAGCATTAACGTGCTACTAAAATAGAAGCAAGAGGTGAAGTGACTTGGTCGATGACGATGTACCGATCGCCAAACATCGCGATGAAGTCCGGGGCTCGCGAACCGGACAACCGATCATGGTGTTGTTCGATCTGTTAAGCCGACGCTGGGCAATGGGTATCCTGTGGAACCTCAGTGATGAAAACCGCACGTTTCGTGACCTGCAGGCGCGTTGCGGATCCGCTTCGCCAAGCGTGCTGAACACCAGGCTCAAAGAACTTCGCAGTGTCGGTCTTGTTGAGAATGCCCCGGATGGCTATGCATTGACACCCGATGGACGGGAGCTGTTCGAGCATCTTAAGCCGCTGGGAGACTGGGCAATGGAGTGGGTTCCAAAACTCTAGACGGATCGTTTGACTGTATGGCTTGCCTCTGGCCTCAGGTGGATCAGTGATGTCGGCAGAACGCTCTGTCGCGGAAGTAATCTGCAGTGATGCTACGTCAAATCAAATCCGCGCCTTTGACACCTTCCGTAGAAAGATAACTTGGCAAACGTAATTACTCTTTGCATAGTTGTTATTGCAGCGGCGGTCTTTGGATAACTCTGTGCAGCGATGTGAAGAGTCGGGCGGGGTATCCCCGTCTGCGATGACGACCAGGCCATACATGGCGCTACCCACGCTGGGTTTCACCCAGGGGCGGTAACGCGAAACTGAGAAAAGCAAAGATTGTCCGTTGCAATTCGATTGTCCAGATGAATAAAAATGAGCTCGCACGCAACCTTGCATACAGTCTGACACTCGGGGCGTGGTCGAAAGCGTATATTCATTCGTCCCTGGCCCGCAGGCTGCCGCGTCCGCTGCACCGGCTTGCCGATGCCATCAGCTCTGATCTAGTATCAAACCGGCCTTACACATATTCCCCGGACGTCAAAAC
>JABDRA010000285.1 GCA_013041995.1 Anderseniella sp.
AGCAATACCTGCGCATTTGTAATTGTGCACAATCCGGTATTGGCGAAAGTGAACCGATCCTTCGGGGCGCCTTCGTCAAAGGACACAGACAGATTGGCCCAAACCGGCGTGGTAGTACCGACGCACAGGGCTGCTGAGACAAACAGCGTTTTCAGGGCAGGCTTCATTGATCTGTGTCCAAGGTTGGTTGCATATACACGACAGTAATCCGGTGTTTTTGGCGT
Organism: Anderseniella sp.; assembly: GCA_013041995.1. Classification (GTDB taxonomy): domain Bacteria; phylum Pseudomonadota; class Alphaproteobacteria; order Rhizobiales; family Aestuariivirgaceae; genus Anderseniella. The sequence continues at coordinate 225 of JABDRA010000285.1, forward strand.
TGGTGGTATATTGCCGTCTGTTCGCGGCGAAGCAAGTGAATAGGCCGGCATAGCCGCTGTTTCCCGGTACCCATTTTACCCTGCGGCAAACATTCTGCGCACCATCGCCCGCATTCGGGGTCGCATCCGACCCCCTAACGCTTGACCTGGTACATCACCTCGTTGCGCCTGAACACGCCCGGTGTAAGGGGGTCATCGTAATATGCATAAACAGCCGGACCATTGATCGCGTAACCTTCAGCTTCCAGCCAGGTCAGCAAGCGCTTTTCATTCGATTTGATCATCTGGTCGTTTGCCCGTCCCGAAAACCTAATGACCGCCCGTCTGGTTGCCGGCAGTGTCAACAGCCGCACATCTTCGGTTGCCGGTTGCGGAAGAGAACTTATGTCCTTGCCCTCCGGCATGACGAAATGGACCAGCCATGCCGTATCGGCATCCGGTCGCCTTTGCTGGGTCACCGGGGCTGTCATGGCAATCTTCTCACCTTGCCGATCCTTGGCAAAAATGTATCGCGCCAAAGGGCCAAAGCCCGCACGAACCGCGCTTTCTCTATCGCCACTGCGGGCCACTTCAGCAACAGTCAAGGCGCCATAGTCGCGAATTTCGATATTGCCGTCCTTCCGAACAATCTGGAATGCTGGCTGGTCGATGCTCCGCATGTAGAGGACCCAGCCTCCTACTATCGCGACTGCGGCAACGCCTAACCCGGCCAAGCTCCATACGCCTATCGACAAAATACGACCCACTATTAAAGATACCTGTTCATACGAAAGACCTCAGTCCAGGTTCAGCAACATGGAAGTTGCGATCATGCCGGTTGCGAATGTGACGGCAAAGGAGAAGAAATAGAGCAGACTTGCAATAAGCCAGACATCCGACCCGATAATGAGCGTGCCAAGCCCGGCAACATCCGCCACAAAAAGCACTGTTGCCAACAGCAGACCGATGCCCGCCCCCATTAGCGCCTGCTCAAACAACAAGCGAAGCAAGCGGGGGGCTGACAGATATCGTTGAAACATGGGTTTCATTTACAATTCAGCCCTCCGCACGCATAGAGTGAGATAGTACCCGCTCAAGCATATTGGCCGAAGTAGACAACACAATCAGGTTCATCAGAGCCCGGCTGATGTTGTTCACTCATCTCAGGTGTGCTCCCACAAACCATACGTCCTTGTCTACCGCCCTTGAGACGCCGGTCATGATATCCGCCGTGTCTGCATCGCCAGAGCCGTCGGCTTCATCAATCGCCTCGCGGCACGACTTGCCAAAGGCCGCCATTCGCTCACTCAACGCTTCCAGGTGCACCCGCTCGTCTGTCGCCTCTGCCGGATAAGCTGGAAGAGACGTTGTGCCAGCGACGGATTGAGAGGTGCCTGTTGCAGTCCCGCCAAGCTGAACAACACGCTCGGCCATTGTATCAGCGTGCTCGTCCATCCGGGCCGCAATTTGATCGAACAACTCATGAAGTGCGATGAATTGAGGACCCTGCACGTTCCAGTGAGCCTGCTTCATAGCAAGTTTGAGGTCGATGGCATCTACGAGATGCCGGTTCAGAAGGACAATCATGGAGGTTTGGGTGTTACTTTCGATACCGGTAACAAATGGTGAGCTCATATCTGAAGTCTCCTCGATACTTAGTGTTCGTCAGTTGCATTAACGCCGGCGGTCAACTTTTGGTTTACCGCTACCGCTGCGCAACTTTCACCGGTAGCGGTCTCTATCTTGTCCTTGTTGGTCACGCAGAGTTCACTCCTTGCGGGGGGGCACGAGCTCTACAGACGATCATGTGCAGTCATGCCGGTTCAAATATCGGAAGCTTATGCGAAGACGAAGTTGTCGGCGATCCATTTCCAATCCAGTCGACCATGGATTGTCGTCCATTTCACAAGCCTTGATGTCCTGGCAGACCAGATTGTGAGGCCAACGGTCTGTGGGTGCCGAGGCAAGCGATATCTGCTGGACTGCCACTTCCCAGATCGCAGCACTCTGCAGCCATGTTCACAAAAAGGTGATCCTCAGATGCGTCAAACTGAACCACCGAAAGATGAAACCCATCGCCAAGACTGTTCGTTGAACTGGCCATAGCAACAACGGAGGTTTTCATGTTTGATTTTGATTACAGCATCCCCCTTCTCTCAATGGCCACGTTCGCGAGCGCGATAGCGTACGCTGCCTGGCAGTATATAGACGTATCGAACGCCCGTGTGAGCAACCGAGTTGACAAACGCTCCAGGCGTTAAGGGCTGCATGACTAACCAAGCAGCTTGATAATTATCGATTCGGACCGCGACTAACCATCGCGGCTGCGACGTGTAGATTTAACAGGAGAAATTCAATGCGACACTTATCGACCACAGAGGCCCGTCAAGGTGATAGGCGCCTGACTAACTTACGTATTCTGGTTGGATCAACCGCTATCGCAGCCTGTGGACTTACAGTTACCGCTTTAAGTCTCATAGGTTGAGCTCCACATCAGACGCCGCCAACTCGTCTGCAAGCGCCGCACCTGGATCAACTAACTGGAATGCACGGACGGTGCAATTGTCACGATGGCGCCCCTCAACCGGGTACAGGTTCAAGGTTCGCGAAACGTGGAGTTGCGAATCCTGAATATGAGAAGCTGCAACATTGTCTGAGTTGCGCGACAACAGGTAGGTCTAGCCTGCTTACCGCGTCCACCAAGACAGTCCGCCGACACCTCTGGCCATTCAGTGGGCGTGCCGAGATAATCTGAGTGATTTTGTCGCTTCGCAAGATCTCGGCGCGCAGCGTTTTTATCCTCCGTCTGAAGAGCGACATCGCCGTCGCGTTCCGTAGGTGCCTTTTGTTAGCAAGCAACAGCCCGGATCACGCAACCAAATGACTAAGTTAAAGCGAAACGATTTGAGCATATATGATTCCGTCGCAGCCGACTGGTGGTCCGACGAAATCCGCTGGGTACGAACGCTGAAGAATTTGGTGCCGGGCCGCCTGGCTTGGTTCGACGCGTTTGCGCAGTGGGAAGGTAAAGCAGTTCTCGATCTTGGGTGTGCCGGAGGCTTCATGGCCGAAGCTATGGCGGATCGCGGGGCGATGGTTACCGGGATCGACCCGGCCGCCGATGCCATCAAAGCAGCACACGTCCACGCCGAGACAACCGGGCGCAACGTCCGGTATGATGTCGGAGTTGGAGAGAAGCTGCCCTACGGCGACACCACGTTCGACATCGTCGTCTGCGTCGATGTGCTGGAGCATGTTGCCGATTTGACCGCGGTAATTGCTGAGATAGCTCGTGTGCTCAAACCTGGCGGTATTTTCCTGTTCGACACTATTAGCCGCAATCTACTGTCCAGTTTTGTTGTGATTACGGTTGCTGAGGACATCCTCGGATTGCTTCCGAAGGGGACCCACGATCCCAAGCTTTTCTTGAAGCCCATCGAGTTGTGCCATGAACTGAAACACGCGGGACTTGCAGTAGGCCCAACGAAGGGACTTGGACCCAGAGGCATCAACCGCCACGGCGACTTTCTGTTCGGACCGATCCCGACCCGAGCGATAATCTACATGGGCGTGGCCTGTAAGCCGGAGGATGCAGCATGTCCGAAATAGCGTTACTCATCACCGCACTGTTGTTTGGCGGCATGGTGCTGTATTCGTTCGGGTTCGCGGCGTTTGTATTCAAGGCCTTACCAGCAGACACTGCAGGTTCACTCATTCGCCAGGCCTTCCCGCATTTCTACCTTTTTGTTATGGCGACCGCCACAGCTGCAGCTGCTCTCTCATTCTATAAAGATCTTCCCTCCAGCATCATTCTTGCCGCTATCGCCGCAACGACTGTTTTCGCGCGTCAGGTTCTTATGCCTTCCATCAATGAAGCGACCGACAGGAGCGAAAAATCACGGTTCAAGAGGCTCCACACCTTCTCTGTTGCCATCACGGTTGCGCATATTGGTGGCGCTGGGTTCGTCATTCTTAGGATGGCGAGTTAAACACTTCAGAATTGCCAACATCGCGAGGCCAACAGCATGACCACTTCATCTCGGAAATCTGCACCCTTGCATAATCGAGTTAGACCACGAACGGATAGGCTGAGCTGCCACATCAAGACGCACCTGAATTGGCATGGATCAAACGAAGCTGGATAAGCTGGCAGGTTTTATGAGGGGACTGCTTTGAAACAGACCGAAAAATCCCAAGGCACCGAATTCAGTTTTGGAACCTCGTGAATGATGCCATCTTGTGCGATGTGGCAGTAGAACGGCAGGTCGAAATCACAGGTCCAGACGCTGCACGCTTCATTCAATTGCTG
>JABDRA010000289.1 GCA_013041995.1 Anderseniella sp.
GAGTGAAGATGATACAGAAATCGGAAACGTACAAAAGCCTGTTGACGGCAGTTAATGGCACAAAGCAGACCCCACGCAGACAACTGCTGAGAGTCCGTTGTTGACCCAGCCTGTGTGGAAACGCGCGAGTCAGGTATAGTCCTTTGAGTAATCGGAGGGGCTTATGAATCGCTTTATTGAGGGCACCGATCGCAACCAGGCAACACTGTTTCCAGACCGGCTCGAAGACTGGATTGAGGAAGACAATCCGGTTCAGGTGATCGACGCATTTGTTGATGCACTCGACTTGAATGGCTTGGGATTTGAGCGTGCCATATCAGCGGCGACCGGTCGGCCGGGGTATCATCCTGCAGTTTTGTTGAAGCTTTATGTCTACGGTTATCTAAACCGGGTGCAGTCGAGCCGTCGGCTTGAACGCGAGGCTGGGCGTAATGTCGAGGTGATGTGGCTGACGCGCCGCCTGGTGCCGGATCACAAGACGATTGCCGACTTTCGCAAAGACAACGGTGTTGCGATCGGCAAGGTGTGTTCGCAGTTTGTCGAGTTGTGCCGACGGATCGGGCTTTTGTCGGTGGCAAGCGTTGCTATCGACGGCAGCAAGTTCAAGGCGGTCAACAACCGGGACCGGAACTTCACCAAGGCGAAGATGGCGCGACGGATGAAGCAGATTGAGGAGAGCGTTGCGCGCTATTTGCATCAGCTGGACAGTGCGGACCGTCAGGAGCCCACAGCAGCGATCAGCGCACGGGTGGACCGTCTGCACGAGAAGATCGACAAGTTGCATGAAGAGATGGCTCGGCTGAAGGTGCTGGAAGGTGAGATGCTCAACAGCGCTGATGAGCAGATCTCGCTCACCGACCCGGATGCCCGTTCCATGGCCACCAGCGGGCGTGGTTCAGGGGTTGTGGGCTACAATGTGCAGGCGGCCGTGGAGATCGATCATCATCTGATCGTTGCTCACGATGTGGTGCAGACCGGTTCTGACCGTGCGCAGCTTGAACCGATGGGGCAAAAGGCCAAGGAGGTGCTTGGCGCAGAAGAGCTGGATGTGGTTGCTGACCGGGGTTACTTCAGCGCCGACCAGATCAAGGCCTGTGCTGATGCAGGCATTGTGCCGACCCTGCCCAAGCCGCAGACGTCGAGCAACCGCAAGAAGAACATGTTCGTCAAATCGGACTTTCGCTATGTACCGGATGAGGATGCCTACATCTGCCCGGCTGGCGAGACGCTGGACTGGCATTACGTGAGCGAAGAGGCCGGTCTGGTGGTGAGCCGCTATTGGACGACAGCGTGTGGCAGTTGCCCTCTCAAGAGCCGATGCACCACCGGCAAGGAGCGGCGCATCAGTCGCCGGGAGCACGAGCCTCTGGTGGAAGCCATGCAGCAACGGCTGGATGAGCACCCGGACGCCATGCGCCTGCGCCGCGAGACGGTGGAACACCCGTTCGGCACGATCAAGATGTGGATGGGCGCGACCCACTTCCTCATGAGGCGGCTGCACAATGTCAAAACCGAGATGGCTTTGAGCGTGCTTGCCTACAATCTCACCCGAGTGATGAACATTATCGGCATCAAGCCACTGATGGCTGCGATCCGGGCGTAAGAGGTCCGTTTTGCGCCAAACTGGCCCTTCGAATGCCCCGAACGGATCGACAACGCTTTAAAAGCCGCTCAGGACGCCCATCGGCAACAAAAATGCCGCCAAGGCGAAAATCCGAGACCAGCTGTCTTTGGAACCACAATCGCCGGGCGTTTCCACACACCCAAGACCCACAACAGAAGCGAATATGCCGCCAGATTGGCTATCAGGGCTACAAGGACAAAGGGCAGCAACAAGTGTAGAGCCGTTACCAGCCGCTTGTTGATTGCCCCGGCGTGCCCAGTCATCAGCCCTCAACCAACCTTGCCACGGTCTCGCCATCGATGGCCTCGTCCTTCAGCAGCGCCTAGTACCCCTGATCGAGCTGTTTCTTGAACTCATCAAGTTGCATGGGTCGGTAAACATGGTCGCAATTGGCGTCAATGACGGTAATGGAACGAGGGTTTGTGCTTTGGCAAAACTGAAGCCACGCACGATACATGGCCCGATGCTGCTCTGAGTGATTTGTCTGATCTTTCAGTGTCCACGTCACACTAGCATATCTTGCAC
>JABDRA010000298.1 GCA_013041995.1 Anderseniella sp.
GTTGGGCAACGCCGGCTGGGCCTGGGAAGACGTCCTTCCCCTGTTCAAGCGAGCCGAAAGCTGGGAAGATGGGGAAAGTGAGCTTCGTGGTGGTGAAGGTCCGCTTTCCGTTACCCACTCGCGCAAATCCTGGAAGATCGTCGACGCCTGGGTGAAAGCCGCACAGAATGCGGGTTTCCCCTACAATGCAGACTACAATGGTGCCGATCAGTATGGTGTCGGATATTTCCAGCTGACCGCCCATGGCGGACTGCGCTGCTCATCGGCCAAGGCCTACCTGAAACCCATCCGCGGTCGCAAGAACCTGGAAATCGTCACCCATGTGATGACGGAAAAGGTTCTTTTTGACGGCAAGCGCGCCATCGGCATTCAAGGCATGCGTGGCGGACAACCGATTATCATCAAGGCGCGCAATGAAGTCGTCCTGTCTGCAGGCGCCATCGGGTCACCACAAATCCTGATGCTTTCGGGCATAGGCCCTTCCGGACAATTGACCGGACACGGTATTGACGTTGTGCATGCAAGCCCCGGTGTCGGCAAGAACCTGCAGGACCACCTGCAGGCGCGACCGGTATACAAATGCTCGGTTCCAACCATCAATACCCGCACCCGGGGCTTGTGGAACCAGGCCAAAATCGGTTTTGAGTACGCGAGGAAACGTAGCGGCCCCATGACCATGGCAGCCAGTCTGGGCACCGGCTATCTGAAAACCAGGCCTGAACTTGAGACCCCGGACATTCAGTTTCATATCCAGCCGTTCAGCGCCGACAATCCCACCGAGGGCACTCACCGGTTCGATGCATTCACGGCGTCTGTGCTGCAGATGCGTCCGGAAAGTACCGGTGAACTGGTGCTGAAATCCAGCAACCCGAACGATCATCCCGACATTCACCCGAACTATCTTGCCACCCAGCTTGACCAGGACACTATTGTCGAGGGCATCCGGATCGCACGGCAAATTTGCCGGCAGCAACCGGTAGCCGATGTCATAACCGAAGAACACGCACCGGGCACCGCAATTGGAGATGATGACTATGATGCGCTGCTCAACTGGGCGCGCGACACAGCCACGACGATCTATCACCCGACCGGCACCTGCAAAATGGGACCGGACGCGGACAAGATGGCAGTTGTCGACGAGCGGTTGCGCGTCAAGGGCGTCTCCAACCTGCGCGTCGCGGACTGCTCGATCATGCCGCAAATCGTGTCCGGCAACACCAATGCGCCTGCCATCATGATCGGTGAGCGAGTGAGCGACATTATTCGTGAGGACGCTCGCTGATGTGGGAAAACATCCTCGACTTCAGCCAGATCGTTATCGCCGACATTATCCTGTCGGGCGACAATGCGCTGATCATCGGCATGGCAGCCGCCGGGCTTGCACCGGAACTGCGCAAGAAAGCCATTCTGTTCGGCATGATCATTGCTGCGGTACTACGCATCGTGTTTGCCATTATAGCCACCAAACTTCTCGGCATTCCCGGCATCCTGTTTATCGGTGCGTGCCTGCTGTTCTGGGTGTGCTGGCGGCTTTACCAAGACTTGCGCGAAAGTACCGAAGAACGCGCCGTTGACGCAATGGAATTAGCCGAAGATGAAACTCAAGGCTATACCGGCCCACCGCGGCGCACCATGATGTCAGCACTGTTTTCCATCACCATCGCTGATGTTTCCATGTCGCTCGACAATGTGCTGGCCGTGGCCGCAATCGCCGACGGGGATACACAAAAGCTGGTGTTTGGCCTTGGTCTGGCTATCCTGCTGATGGCATTTGCAGCAACAATGATCATGAAGCTGCTGACAAAGTATCCCTGGATTTCATGGCTTGGCCTTGCCGTGCTGTTGTATGTTGCCAGTGAAATGATGTATCGCGGCCTGCTGGATCCGTCGTACGGGGTTCTTAAACTGATGGGGATTGCGTGATGTAAAGAATTACAGGCAGCAGTCCCTGTGGCAGTGACAAACTGCCTGAAGTTCCTGCAAGCAGAATGCTGGCCGAACTGGTTCTGGTCAGCAATGAATTGAAGTAGTTCCGAGAACGACAAAACGGGAGGAAAACCATGTCGATTTTCAAAAAGATGGTACTGGCAACCGCCGGTATCGCCCTGGCGGCAACAGTTGCGGCAGCCCCGCAGATTGCTGAAGCCAAAACCACTATCCGGGTTCAGTCGGTGATCTCAGCCAAGGCTGACGAAGTGGTAATGCTGAAAGACTTCGCTAAAGATGTGTCGGATCTGACAAACGGCGAAGTTGTCATTGAAGTGCTTCCTGCCGGCGCCGTAGTCGGTGTCAAGGAAACCCTCGATGCAGTTGACAAGGGCCTGGTTGAAGGCGGTTTTGCCTGGACCCATTACTGGTCAGGCAAGCACCCGGCAGCCATGCTGTTCGGCTCACCTGTTGCAGGCGCCGGTGTCGGCATCGACAACATTGCCTTCCTGTCCTGGTTCCAGTTCGGTGGTGGCAAGGAGCTCTATGAAGAGCTTTGGAAAGAGATGGGCATGAACGTCAAAGGCTTCATGCTGCAGCCTGTCGGCCCGGAAGCACTTGGCTGGTTCAAAGAGCCAATCAACTCCATGGCTGACTTCCGCAAGTATCGGTTCCGCACCCCTCCCGGCATTCCCGGCCAGACCTACAAGGACATTGGTGTTGCGTCGGTGGCCATGGGCGGCGGCGACATCCTGCCGGCGCTGGAAAAAGGCACAATCGATGCTGCTGAATGGTGCTGCCCGAAGCCTGACTCCGTGTTCGGTTTCCAGAAAGTGCTGAAGCACTACTATCTGCAGGGTCTTCACCAGGTTGTTGTGAACGCTGACCTGTACATCAATGGCGATGTCTACAACGGCCTCACCGACCTGCAGAAGAAAGCGCTGGAAGTTGCAGCCAATGCTTCATTGTCAAAGGCAATGTCTTACCGCATCTACGAAAACGGCAAGGCACTGAAAAAGCTGGTGGAAGAAGACGGCGTCATCCTGCATGACACACCAGCCGACTACTTCCCTGCCTACATGGGCGCTGCCAAAGCCGCGCTTGAGAAGAACGCAGCCGAAAATGAGTTCTTCGCCAAGGTATGGCAGTCCCAGAAAGACTTTGCCGCTATCGCGGTACCTTACTGGGCCGGCTCACAAGCCTCCAACGCAGCTCTCGGCAAGGCTTTTGCCGACAGTGTAAAAAAGAAGTAATCCGGTGACGGATCGGCGGGCATCCGGTGCGGTGCCCGCCAACTTGCTTTTACGTTCAAGCCGGGCTCAGAAACCGGCAATTTTACGTAAGAAAACATAAAACACTTGGACACTCTGGGAGGAGCGGCAGATGGCTGAGCAAATTGGCGAACTCGATATCACTGACGAGTTGATCGCGGAGCGACGCGCGGAAGAACCCGGACAGACACCGGAAGACATGACGCCCTGGCAGAGGCCCATCACGGCGTTTATAGATGTGCTGAACATGTGGGCAGGCCGGATTACGTGCTTTCTGCTGATCCCTCTCATTATTGCGATGGTGTTTGAAGTCGTATCCCGCAAGATGTTCGCGGTGTTCACCGACTATGGCTATAACGAACTGGCCATTTCGATCGGACTTGGGCCGACGCTTTGGGTTTATGATACCAGCCGAATGCTGGGTGGTGTGCTGTTCATGGCTGCCGCCGGTTACGCGCTGATGCGCGGGGTGCATATCCGGGCAGATTTCCTGTACCGGAACTGGACACCGAAGACACAAGCCACCGTCGATGCGGCTCTGTATCTGCTGCTGTACTTCCCGGCCATGCTGTTCTTCTTCTGGAGCGCACTGGACTTCACCCTGGACGCATTTGGCTGGAAAGGCTGGGGACAGCCCATGGGGATATGGGAGCGTGCCAGTGATTCAACCTGGGCACCGGTGCTTGGTCCGGCCCGCGCGGCGATGCCGATAGGTGCGTTACTGTTGTTCCTGCAGGGGTTTCCTGAGCTTTTCCGGGCATTCCACCAGATGGGCAAAGAGCGCGAAGCCCAGTTCGTTAGAATCCTGCCGTTCTATTTTGCGTTGCTGGCCCTGATTTTCGTCAGTGTATTCTATCCAAACGCCGTGCCTTTCGATGACTGGTGGGCGTCCCTCACTTCATCCGCCGGCATATTCGACTTCTCCAAGCCAACCATCGGGTTGTTCATGCTCGCGGCCATGCTGTTTTCAATCTTCGTGGGCTTTCCGATCTCGTTCACGCTGATCTTCCTGGCCTTCACGTTCGGATCTTGGGGGGCAGGCAGTGCGCTGACCTTCTACCTGATGACGCTGCAGACCAACTCGGTCATGCTGGACGACCAGCTGGTAGCCGTTCCGCTGTTCATCTTCATGGGCATCATGATGGAACAGGCGGGTCTTATGGAGAGGCTGTTCAAAGCGGTTCAGCTGATGATGTCGCGGACACGCGGTGCGCTGTATATTGCGGTGTTGTTCGTTTCGATGATCTTCGCAGCGGCTACCGGTATTGTCGGTGCCTCGGTGACCATCCTGGGCATCATGGCGGCAAAGACAATGAACAAGTCCGGCTATGATGTAAGGCTTGCCGCAGGCACGATCACTGCCGGTGGCACGCTTGGTATCCTGATCCCGCCGTCGATCATGCTGATCGTCATGGGTCCGGTGCTGGAAGTGCCGGTGACAGACCTGTTCCGTGCCGCGATCTTACCGGGCATCCTGCTTGCCGTGCTGTACATGGTGTATGCCATTGGCCGGTGCATGATCAATCCGAACCTGGGGCCTATTCTACCCGTAGATGAGCAACCGGAAACGTCACCTTACTATCTGCTTGAAGTGATCGGCGTCATGTTCTCGATTGTCGTCCTCACCTATTTGCTGGGTGCTGGTGCAGCCGGTAGTCTCGCCTTCATTCCGCTTGGCGGATTGATCCTTCCGATCCTGTGGCTGGGCTTCATGTTCTTTGTCTATACCTGGACACGCAAGACCAAGCCGGGCGGATTCTACTTCTCTGACCTGTGGTATGAGTTCTTCATGGGGCTGGTGCCGCCAACGGTCCTGATCGCCTTTGCGCTTGGTTCCATTCTGGCCGGCTGGGCAACGCCTGCCGAAGCTGCTGCATGTGGTGCATTTGGTGCAATTCTGCTGTCATTTGCCTACCGCAAGCTGACTGCTGACGGCTTCTATGACGCGATGATCAAAACGCTGGAAATTTCAGTATTGATCATGTTCCTGGTCGCAGCATCCAACTTCTTCGGTGCCGTGTTCTCAAATCTGGGAACTCCGAAATTCCTCACCGAGGTCTTGCTGTCAATGGACCTGTCCACGGCTGCCATGCTGATCTTCGTCATGGCACTGGTGTTCCTGCTGGGCTGGCCGCTGGAATGGGTGCCGATCGTGCTGATTATCGTGCCGATCCTGGTGCCGTTGCTGGTCTCGTTGAATGTGAACCTGACATGGTTTGCAATTCTGGTAGCGGTAAACCTGCAAACTGCCTGGCTATCACCGCCGGTGGCATTGTCCGCCTACTTCCTGAAGGGCGTTGTGCCTGAATGGGACCTGAAAGACATCTACTTCGGCATGATGCAGTTCATGGTCATCCAGGTGATTGGCCTGGCACTGATCTTCATGCTGCCCGGCTTTGCACTGTGGTTGCCGGATTGGCTGTCACCGGCCGGCGCGCAACCATTCCTGAGTTATGTCGGATACGGTGAATAGCCGACTATAACAAGCGACACAAAAAGGGCCCGTTCTCAACCGAGAGCGGGCCTTTTGCATTGTCCCGGACCCAACAATTGAAACACCGAGAAGAGTTGCGGGATCAGGCAGGTTGCAGGATGATCTTCGGCGCCGCGCACTGGCCTGTTGATATATCATCGAAAGCCTGCGCGCCGTTTTTCAGCGGCCGTTTTTCGATCCAGTTCAGCTTGCCGAGTTTGCCGGCGAAGATGGCGTCCGCAGTCGCCCGGAAATCGGCCATCGTATAAGTGTAGGTGCCGATAAACGTAATCTCCTGAAGCGTCATGCGGCGTACGTCCAACCCGCCCTCGGCTGAGCCCAGACCAATGTGCATGATCAGCCCGCCCGGCTGCACCAGTTTGCTCGCAGACGCACGGGTCGCTGCAATACCCACTGCATCGATTACCAGATCCGGCGCGTCATCATCAGCGGCGGCCGAGAGACATGCAATATCCTCCGTCTCAATAATCCGGTTGCGCCGTGATGTATTGGGCTCCACGATCGTCACTCGGCTGCCGCCCTGAGCCCTGAATGCAAGCGCCGCTCCCAAACCTATGGCACCGCCGCCCAGAACCAGACAGCGCACCTGGGCCAGTTCTCCGCCAAGGATCGTCTTCGCCAGCCTGACTGCATGCCATCCACAGGCGAGCGGTTCGCACAGAGCAGCGCTTTCCAGCGCAACATGATCGGGAACCGTCACCAGATTGCCTTCGGGCATAGCCAGAAGCTCTGCAAATGCTCCTTCACGCGGTGGCATGGATATGATTTGCCGGCTGGAGCACAGATTGTCCCTGCCCGCCGTACAGGCCTCACATTTGCCACACGTCACCAAGGGGTTGACGGTCACGCGGCGTACGGCACCGCCAAAGCCGACGATCTCTCCGGCTGCCTCATGCCCGAGCACCAGGGGCGCGGGCCTGCGTTCATCGTGGCCTGCCCATGCATGCATGTCCGAGCCGCAGATGCCGGACGCCCTTACCCTGATCAATGCTTCACCCGCTGCAGGCGTGGGGTCGTCGACAGTCTTGAATTCCATTGTCTTGCCGCCCGTGTAAACCAGTGCCTTCATTTCGCTGTGTAACCTCCATCAATAGCCAGCACCTTACCAATGACATAACCAGCTGCGCCAGAACAGCGATACACCACCGGCATGTCCAATTCTGCAAGGGAATTCAGTGACATTTACCGATCCAACAGTATGCCAGCCTCCAACCAGTCTGATTTATGTGAACTTTCAGTAAAACCCGTTTGCCGGCAGCTATGTCCACACTTGGCCGCAATTGAGGTCTAACTCATTGTAGATATAGACAACTATACCGATGAAGGGTTTCACACTCATGATCCGCAAGTTCTGTTTATCACTTGCCCTGGTGGGCGCCGTGTCCGCGCAGGCTGTCATTGCAACGCTTGCCCCTGCCAAAGCCGGTAGCAATGCTACCATCGAGATGACAATTGGAAAAATCGGGTTTCTGGTTGGAGTGTCGCGAGGCGACGGCAGGGTGTTTTACAATGGCAGACAGGCTGAACTTGACATAAACGGTTTGCGGGTCGGACTGACCATCGGTGCGTCTTTCGCCAATATGCGCGGAGAGGTTTACAATCTCACCC
>JABDRA010000101.1 GCA_013041995.1 Anderseniella sp.
CGCCGGATGTGCGTGAACTCAATCCACGTGCAAAGTATAACCATGTCCGCGCACGGTTTGCAGATAAACCGGCATGGCGGGTTGATCCTCGATCTTGCGCCGAAGCCGGTTGATCTGCACATCCACCGCCCGGTTCGAATCTTCCTGGGCCGACTCAATGATATCTGCGCGCGCCACAGGTTCTCCGGCACGTTGCGACAGTATGCGCAATATATCGCGCTCGCGTGTCGTCAAGTGAACAAGCTGGCCGTCCCGGCGCAGTTCACCGCGCAACAGGTTGAATGAAAATGCCCCGAAATTCACCTCCGCCAATTCTGTGCTTGCCGGCTGTGTCGACGCATGGCGCTTCAAGATGGCCTGCACCCGCAACAACAACTCACGCGGTTCAAAGGGTTTGGTCAGGTAATCATCAACACCTGTGCTGAGGCCTTCGATCCTGTGTTCAATCTCAGCTCGCGCCGACAACATCAATATGGGCACATCATTGCCGGCAGCCCGCAGCGATGCAGCAAAGTCGAGGCCGGTTTCATTCGGCATCATCACGTCGAGCACCAGCAGGTCAAACGACATGCCCTGCATGCGCAGGCGCGCTTCCGCAGCCCCGTTCACTGCTGATACCCGGCACTCGTTGGCCGACAGAAACGACCCCAGCAATTCGCGCAACCGCTTGTCGTCATCAACAATCAGCACATGCGGCAGATCATCGAGCGACCCGGTCATGGAGCTACCACCTGTTCCACCCGGTGGCGCTCTTCTTCATTGATCAAACCATATAATACTTGCTGGAAAACCGGTGCAGCGTCACCGCCTGCGTGTCTGATTGCAGCCTGCACCCGCTCAATTTGCGGTTGCATCAATCTCTCGTGCAGCGACACGCCATCTTCGGTCAGGTGAAGCAACCGCCTGCGCCGGTCAGCATCCCCGGAGCGCTGTTCAATGATCCCGCGTTCGACCAGTTCCTTCAACACCCGCGCCAGACTCTGTTTGGTGATGCGTAAAATATCAAGCAGTTCAGCCACGCTGATACCAGGATTGCGCCCGACAAAATGCACGACACGGTGATGCGCGCGTCCAAACCCGAAATCCAGCAGCAACACATCCGGATCCGAGGTGAAATCGCGGTATCCAAAGTACAACAGCTCGATCAACTCAATGACGGCGTCGCGCGAAACTTTCCGCTCCAAAGCGTTTTGGTCTGCCTGTGCGTCCATGGCAAAAGTCACTTCCGGGTCCGTATTGGCTATCACGATTTATGTCAGCCATATTGACATAAATTACGGCTGTTGTTAGTGCCATAATCGATTTTTTTGACTATCTGCGTTAGTAAAGACAATCCCGGTGGGTGCATTCAAGATCCGATACCGGCCATATGAGGAGCGCCTGCCATGGCCGCGTCACTGCCTTTTGATCAACGTGATGGTGATATCTGGTTGAACGGTGAATTTATACCGTGGTCTTCCGCACAGCTGCATGTGTTGTCCCACGCCTTGCATTATGCGTCTTCGGTGTTTGAAGGTGAACGTGCCTATGGCGGTAAGATTTTCAAGCTAACCGAACACACAGAACGCCTGTTCCGGTCGGCGGAATTTCTCGACATGGAAATCCCCTACACGGTGGCCGAAATAGACGATGCCTGCAAGGCGTTGCTGGCTCGTCAGGGCTTGCAGGATGCCTATGTGCGCCCGGTGGCCTGGCGTGGATCTGAAATGATGGGTGTGTCGGCTCAGACCACAAAGATCAATGTCGCCATCGCGATCTGGGAATGGCCGAGCTATTTCGATGCCGAGCAGCGCCTCAAGGGCATCCGGCTGGACATGGCCAAGTGGCGCCGTCCTGATCCTGCAACCATTCCTTGCGAGGCTAAAGCTGCCGGTCTCTACATGATCTGCACATTGTCGAAGCATGCGGCCGAGCGCAAAGGCTATGCCGATGCTCTCATGCTCGACTATCGCGGCCGGGTGGCCGAAGCCACCGGTGCAAACGTATTCTTCGTGAAGGATGGTGAACTGCACACGCCGATACCGGATTGCTTCTTGAACGGCATCACCCGCCAGACCGTCATGGAGCTGGCACGCACACGCCAGATCAAGATCAATGAACGCGTCATCATGCCTGAGGAAATGGCCGATTTTGAAGAATGCTTCATCGTCGGAACTGCAGCCGAGGTGACACCTGTGTCTGAAATCGGACCCTACAGTTTCACCGTAGGCGACATTACGACAACCCTGATGAACGACTACACCAATACTGTGCAGCCGAAAGTAGCCGCTGCCGAGTAGCAGCTTCCTGCCCGGCTGAAGCATGTCCCGAAACGATAACAGCGCAGCTGGCAATCCGGCCACGTCACAGCGCCACATTATTGCATGATCAACGCCTCAGGCTGATCGCTTGGCTGTCCGCAGCCTTCGCGGCTGCAGTCGATTTGTTGAAAGTGCTTGCTCCTTTAGCCATGCGCACAGCATCAACCGCTTGCATATTTACGCTGGCTGATTCTGGTCTTGTGTACTGCCGTCAAAGCTGTTCAGACCTCCGGTGACCACTCACAAATATATGCGTGAACCAAATTGAATTTTTCACCGTTTTAATTTGGTTTATCGGCGTTATACTGGCCTGCATCGGGGGGCAACGATGGAGATATCCACTATGCGGTCGTATGCACACTGCCTGCTTTTCGCTCTTGTACTGGCTGCAGGCATCTCGCTGGCAAAGGTCCCTGCTCATGCTGCCGGCAATGAAATTGTCGGCAAAACCATTGAAACGATCATTATCAATGGAGAAAGCAATATCGGTTCTCTGGACGACGATGACCGGTTAATCCAGGTTTTCACCTACTATTCCGACCGCTCTTTCAAGCCGATCTGGGTGCGTGACAATGGCATGAAGACCAAGGGCCGCATGCTGCTGGATTTCCTCGGCAACATCGAAAACCACGGACTTCGCGAGTTTACATACCGGCTGGCAGACATTCGAGCCCTGGTCGGCGACCCGCATCCACGCGCGCTGGCTGAGCTGGAAATGCTCCTGACCAGCGCCTTCATCGATATGGCCCGCGACCTGACGCGTGGGCGCGTGGCACCAAAGGACGTTACCCGCGACAATGACATAAAGGTCCGCGAACTCGGTGCAGCCTATCTTCTGGATGGTGCCGAGAAGGCTGAAAATCTGTTGCCATACATCCAGACCCTGATGCCCGAGGACAAGCGGTACCACCGGCTGGTTGCAAAGCTGAAGGAATACCGTGCCATTGCTGCAGCCGGCGGATGGACATCCATCCCGCCCGGAAGTGCCCTGAAACCCGGCAAACAGGATGTACGTCTGCCGGTTTTGCGGGAATTTCTCACGGCAACAGGTGACATGGACCCGGCGACCCGGCCTGTAGACGACGCCTATGATGAGGTGACCGTCGCTGCGGTCAAGAAATTCCAGCGCCGCCACGGCCTGACTGACGACGGGGTTATCGGCCCTACAACACTGAAACAGATGAATGTACCAACCGCAAGACGGATCAGGCAACTCGAGGTCAATCTGGAGCGCAGGCGCTGGCTTGATCGCGAACCCGGCGGGTTTTACGTGTTTGCCAATCTGGCAGATCAGGAATTGAAAGTAGTGGACAACGGCAAGACCGTTCACACCGCGCGTATTGTTGTCGGCAAGACCTATCACAAAACACCGGTGTTTACCGAAGAGATGACTTATCTTGTCATCAATCCGTACTGGAATGTGCCGTCATCCATTGCCAACAAGGAGTACCTGCCAAAGTTGAAAAGAGACGCAGGCTATCTGCAGCGTCAGGGTATTCGGGTGCTCGACAAGTCCGGCAAAGTGGTCAACCCCTACTCGGTCAACTGGGCCGGTATGAGCCGGATGCCGTACCGGTTGCGCCAGGATACCGGTGACAAGAACGCGCTTGGCCGCATCAAGTTCATGTTCCCCAACAAGTACAATGTCTACATTCACGACACACCGTCAAAGAGCCTCTTCAAAAAGGATTTACGGGTGTTTTCACATGGCTGCATGCGGGTTCAGGACCCGACCAAGCTGGCAGAAGTCATCCTTGGAAAACAGAACTGGACCATGAACAAGATTGATAATCAGATCGCATCGGGCAAACGGCGCATCGTCAAACTGAAGCAGAAAGTGCCGGTCTATGTCACCTATATTACGGCCTGGGTGAACAAGGACGGCTCCACCAACTTCAGGCGTGACATCTATGGACGCGACGAGAGACTGGCTGAGCACTTGTTGACCGGCGGCAGGTTCGCCGAAGCCGACAATCATTGAACCCATGTCGCTCTAGGCAGCAAGTATCCTGCGGAAAACCCAGAGTCGGGCCGGCGGTATGTTGCGCACCATCCAGTCAAACGGTTCAACGGAATAAGTCTGCCAGTCGGGCGGAATAGGCGAAACCGGGCCATAGGAAATCTGTACGATCGGACGCCCCGGCTTGAGCCGGTCAAACAGTTCGTTCAGCAATTCGACCCGTTGATCGACTGGAAAATTCAACATCGGGATGGCAGAAATGATGGTGTCGAACCGGCTCTCGCCCATATCAGGCAGTACGTCGTTCAGTTGAAAAGCATTCCCGTGGATTATGTTCACCTCGGGAAAGTCAGACATCAGTTGCGGGATAAATGCTTCGGTATACTCGACGGAAAACAGCTTCGCCGGTTTCACACCGCGTGCCAGAATTGCCTTGGTTATGACACCTGTACCGGGACCCAGTTCCAACACCGGATCATCGCATTCAGGGCTGATCAGGCTTGCCATGCGTTTGGCTGTGACGCTGCTTGTCGGCAACACCGCCCCCATGGCCTTGGGTTTGTCGATCCATGACTTAAAGAACCTGATTTCCTCGTCGAAACGATTGGCAACATTCCTTGCCATGCGATTGGCCACGAGCGTTTCCCCTTTTTACTAAGTATACAGGTACCTGTCCCCTATCATGGGCACCGGCTGCATATGTCAGAACTAACCTTAAACCGTGGCGAGAATTGTACACGGATGATATTGCATCACCCACCGGTAACCGGTGGGAAAAATGCAATTTCGCGCGCCTCGCCCAGCGGATGGTCCAGGGCCACATGCTCCTGGTCCAGCGCGGCGCGTATAACC
>JABDRA010000305.1 GCA_013041995.1 Anderseniella sp.
GAACATGCCGACGAATGGTGACCATGAAATCCACCAGGCCCAGTAGAACGCTGTCCAGCCTTGCGAGAAGTTGGCGTCCTCACGGCCGAACGGCATCGACAGCGGAATCAGGTTGGTGACATAGGCAGCACCGCCTCCGAGGATGGTTTCAAAAATCGTGGCGGTTGGTCCGACCGCGATGATGAACAGCAGCAACAGTGCCGCCAGCCCGATATTGATTTCCGACAGCACTTTCACACCGCCATCGAGTCCGCGAACCACCGAAATAAGGGCGAGGGTGGTTATCAGGCCGATGAGCACGACTTTTGCGACATTGCCGGTACCCCATCCAAACAGGTAGTTCAGACCCGCAAGCGCCTGCTCGGTGCCGAAGCCAAGCGAGGTGGCCAGCCCGAACAGGGTGGCGAACACCGCTGTAATGTCGATGATATGGCCCCACCAGCCCCAGACACGGTCACCCAGGATAGGATAGAAGGCCGAGCGCAAGGTGAGCGGGAGGCCCCGGTTGAAGGTGAAGAATGCCAGCGCCAGAGCGACAACAGCGTAGATCGCCCATGGATGCAGCGCCCAGTGGAAGATGGTGGCCGCCATGCCGAGGTTTCTGGCCGCTACCGGGTCTCCGGCCGCGGCGCCAAGCGGCGCCCAGTCAGTGCGTGCTCCGGCTTCTGCAGCGGTGCCGCCCAGCGAAGATGCAAAATGCGACATGGGTTCCGACACGCCGAAGAACATCAGCCCGATGCCCATACCAGCAGCAAATAGCATGGCGAACCAGCCCATATAGCTGTAGTCCGGCGTGGCATCCTGTCCGCCCAGGCGGATCTTGCCCATCGGGGTGACCATCAACATGAAGCAGAACAGCACGAAGACATTGGCGGCACTCAGGAAGAACCAGTCGAATGTCGATGTCAGAAACGGCCGCAGCCAGCCGAAGAATTCCGTCGCACCTTCCTGGAACATCAAGGTGATGATCACAAAGGCGACGATCGACAACCCGGAAATCACAAATACCGGATTGTGCAGGTCAAGGCCGAACGGGTTGATGTTATGCTGACCGATCTCATAGTCGGTATCAACGGGATGGGGTACGTCTTCGGCCCCATCGGTCCGGGTGGTATCTGTCATTTTCAGGTCCCTCCTCATGACAGAACGCGCGGGTTGCAAGGCCCGCATCAATCTTTTTTTGGCCGAATGCATCAAAAAAATGAGACTTTCAGCCTGTCGACGATACCGTCAGTACTGATCGTTCACGGGCGGGTGAGCGACACCCGGAACGCGGTTTGCGACTTCTTTACTGTGCGCAAAGATCAGAGCATTGTCAGAAAAGCCCAAACAGCGGAGTGAGTGAAGGCGATGCAGCTACACGGGTTCAGTTAAACCAATGCAGGCGCTCCAACATTTTGAAAACGATCGGGCTCATGATTTTCTGATTCAAAAAACCTGATGCAGACCACACCGGCCGCCAGGTCTGTCCGCGGTCAATGCATCGAATATACCAGCTACAGTTGCAAATTCAGGTTTGTCGATCAGTTTGCAGAGCCTCAAGCCCCAAGCACGTTGGCCATCTCTTCCAGATCGCCGACGATCAGGTCCGGCTTGAGACCAAGCTCATCAAGGGGTTGGCCGTAGCGGCGCACCCAGATGGTTGGAAAACCGAAATTCTTTGATCCCAGCACATCGAACGAGTTGCCGGAGACAAAGCAAATTTGCTCGCGCGGCAGGCCGATGCCTTCCAGTCCAACCTCGTAGGCGCGCCGACCCGGTTTATAAACTGCGGCTTCCTGTGTGGTCAGAATACCGGCGAAAAAACCGTCAATTGCAGAATTGGCCTGAGATTTCCGGATCATCGACGCAGAGCCCATGGACAAGACATAAAGCTGATATTTGCTTGCCAGTCGTGACAATCCTCTGTGGGCATCACCATAGACCGGCAATGTTTCGTCTGCGGCAATCAACTCGTCGCGGAATTCATCCGGGACATCCATCTCCGACTCGAAGGCCGCCAGCCTGAAGGCTGCCCTGGTCAAATCTTCCCAGGGCATATAGCGCTCCATCATGCCGGTCTGAAAGCAATAGCGCTGAATGGTCGCGAACCAGAGTTTCGTGAACCCGTTACCCTTGCCCGGGAAATGCTCATCGACCATGGAGGCCAGTGCCAGCTTGTTGCCTATTGTGCCGAAATAGTCGAAAGCCAGCGCGTTGACATTGCTGAAATCGGTCATGGGTCACATTCGTCCTGGTTAATGAACTTACGGGGTTTTTTCCACTTTTGAGCCTGGGACACATTCAGCACCTCTGATGTCAACCTGTTGGCTCCGGTTTTCATCACCCGACGGCTCCACGCTCATGGCTGGGTGTTTTGCGACAGATACCGGTAGCTTGCGAGTACGTGAGTGCGTACGATGTGGATAAAGTCTTCCAGGTCAACATGCTCATCATAGCTGCCCATTCCATAAGGAAACGGGCCGTACACATAGGCTGGAATATCGCGATACCGCCACAACCGGGCGTCGGTTCCTCCCAGGCTGATTATAGGTGTCGGCTTGAAGCCGCGCAGTTCCTCTACCGTGTCCTGGAGAACTGTCACCATCTCCCCATAAGGATCACTGTAGGCTGGCGGGGAGTGGCCAATTTCTTCCATGGTGGCTTCGGGAAAGTCGGACAAGACTTCATTGACCCGTTTCAGGATCATCTCCCTGTCGGCCCCTACCGGGATACGGAAGTCGATTTCCATTCGGCACTGTCCGGGGATAATGTTCACCTTGAGACCACCGTTGATGCTTCCAATGTTGAGGGTAACTCTTGGAACAGCCTCGTGAGCACCTTTTCCCATGGCCTTGTCGACGGCGTCTCGCGATGCTTCTATCGCCCTGGCCAGGTTGTCCGGCAATGGCACTTCCATGTCGCACACAGACTCCAGGGCCAGGCCAAGCCGCGCAGCAATTTTGGTGGCACTGTCGGTAGCGTGCACATACGCACCATGAGCGCCTTCAGTCTGGATGGTCACAGCCAGCCAGAGGGGTCCCTTTTCTCCGAAGCGGATGGTCAACGGAGAGCTTGGTTCGCCATTCAGCAGGCAGTCCCCCAAAACCTCCGGCTCATTGTCCATCAGGTAGCGTGCCCCCCATGGCCCGAAAGTCTCTTCATCGGAAACACAGGTGAGTGTCAGTTTGCCGCCGAATTCGTCCCGAATGCGATGTAACATGGCATAGGTGAAAATGGACGCGGTTGTACCTGGCTTCATGTCGCATGCGCCGCGCCCGTAAATCTTGCCGTCGCGGATATCAGCCTCCCACGGCCCTGTCGTCCAGCGTTGGTCTTCTTCATAAACCGGAAACACATCGATATGACCATTGAGAACCAGATGCTTGCCCTGGCTTGCACCATCAAAACTGCCAATGATATTGGGCATGACCGGGTTGGGGGACACCATGCGGTACGGCAGGTTTCTGGCGTCCAGAAATTCAGTTACAACGGCGGCGGCATCACGGGTGTCACCAGGAGGGTTGGGTGACTTTGCCTGCAAAAACCTTTTCAGGAATGCAATCATCTCGCTGCGTTCCTGATCAATCCATCCGTTCAATTTTGGCGTTAGATCACTGCTCATCGCTTCATTTCCTGAACACGGGTCAATCACAAACGGTCAATTGCTGCAAGGAGCGAAGAGTGGTGTACAGGCCACGTCGAAATCCTGCAGGGCGGTTTCGTAGAGTCTGGCTATGACCAAACTGAACACATTTAATTACTTCAAAACCAATCCCGAGATCATCCGCTGACTTCAACTCGACATAGCGTCCGGAAGACAGGTCAACCATCTCCAGATTGGAGAAAACACCGCCGATGAGATCGTTCAAGGCGTTGAGGAAATCTTGCCATGGACGCTCGCTAACGCCTGCCTTATTGGCAAGCATGATCGCACTCAGAATTTTTTCCGTCCCGGCCAATGCGACACCTTATTGGAGTTCGCTTCAGTACACTCAATTATGAATGACGTAAGGATACAAGTCGAATTTTTGGACCTGGCTGCCCAACCACCGGGGTCCGAGCAGTGGAAAAGTCAGATCCTGCCGGATCAACTCCATCACACCCATTTCCCGAGATCTGGCATTTGAAGTCCTCTTGATGGTGCCAGCGCAATATCGCTGAGTTGAAAATCCTGGCGATCGGCATCATTTCAGGATGGGAAGTCGGGTTATGACAACTGATTTGGATACAAAATTTATGATTACCTCAGGCACTCCATGGTATTCGGCAATTATTGGGACGCTTCTCCCGAAAATTACTTAACAATTGCGACCTGAACATCTATTTTGGTATACGAAACCGGGAGTGCGCAATTGACTCCGTCTGCACATCAGGTGCCAGCGCTCATATGGAGGTCGGTCGGTTGGAAACCCAGAAAACGAAACTTCCTGCTGCAGAACATGCGTATCGCAGTATTCGCGCAGCCATTGTCAGCGGTCATCTGGAAGAAGGCGAACGGCTGATCGAGGAACGCCTGTCCGAGGATCTGGGGCTTAGCCGAACACCCGTACGCGAGGCGATCCGGCGGTTGACCCAGGAAGGGTTCATTGAGCGGCACGGCGGTTACAACACGCGCGTGGCAACATTCCCAGCAGATGAGATGGAGCAGACGTTTCATATCCGGCAAATGCTGGAATCCTATGCGGCCGAACGAGCAGCACGACTGGCTACGGACGAAGACATCGCCAGTATCCGGGCGCTCAGCGACCTGATAGCGCGTTTGACGCCACCACAGTCCCCCGCCGATTATCAGAAGATTTCCGAGGCCAACGAGGCTTTCCATCGCAAGGTCGTGGAAGCAGCGCGCTCCACGCGCCTCACGGCGTTGATGTCGACGGCCTTCGATATCGGCATGGTAGACCGCACCTACCGTCGCTACAGCACCGAAGAACTGGTGCGCAGCGCCAACCATCACTGCGAAATCGCCGATGCGATTGCTGCCCGCGCGCCGGATTGGGCAGGGGTCGCGATGCGGACGCATATTCGGGCCGCCGAAGTTGCCGCAGCAAAATCATCACAACTGCAAGACGCCGCAGAATGACGCGCAACGTGCTGTCGCGGGACGCAGATATTGTCTGCAGTGATCTCGAAGATGCAGTACCACCGGATCAAAGCGGCGCGCAGTCTGCCCCATGACAGGAAACACACCAGATCTGGCACGTGTGCAGACGCTTGACGATGACTTCGGCCTGTTCGCGGATCTGGACATTGAGACGGTACGAGCCGAGTTGGCACGGGCGGCCGCGCATGGCCCGCTTGCAGGCAAAGTCATCGGGCTCAAGGCAAACATCGCTTGTGCAGGCGCGCCATGGAGTGCCGGGCTGGCGCATCGTGCACAACTTGATGCGCCGGCCGATGCTCATGTAACAGGGCGTCTGCGCGCAGCTGGAGCGCTGGTTTTACCAGGCCTCAACATGGATGCTGCAGCACTTGGGGGCACGACCAAAAATCCTTATTTTGGCGTAACCAGAAACCCTTGTGATCGCGCGTATTCTGCTGGAGGAAGTTCGGGAGGATCAGGCGCGGCAGTTGCCGCGGGGCTGGTTGACATGGCCATCGGTACTGACACGCTGGGGTCAATCCGCATTCCGGCGTCCTATTGTGGATTGTTTGGCTTGAAACCGACATTCGGGCTGATTGGCAGATCGGGAATCGTGCCGCTTGCACCGAGCCTCGATTGCGCCGGCCCGCTTTGCGTATCCTCTCGGGATATCTGGCCGGTTGTGCGATCGCTTGCGGGCTTTGACCCCGCTGATCCGGGCAGCATGCGGGCTCCTGACGATTGGGAAGCCAGCGAACCGGTTCCGGCCATGACAGGCATCAGGATCGGTGTGCCAGGGCAATTGAAGGAGGTTACCTGTGAAGCTGGAATTTTAGCGGGGTTTGAACGCACCGTTGCGGCTGTGAAACAGCTGGGGGCAACAGTGACCGGCATTTCCATGCCAGGCTGGCGCCCTGCCGGGTTGCGAAAGGCAGCGTTTCTGATGACGGAATGTGAAGGTGCGCTTGTCTATGCAAAGGATCTTGAGGCAGGCGACCGGTTGCCTCCTGCCGTGCAGTCGATGCTGGGCTATGGCCGGGATGTTGCTCCGGGCAAGCTGGCCGCTGCGCACGACGTGGCACGTGCCGCACGTGACCAGCTGGCGCGTACCTTTGCTGAAGTGGACATGATCCTGACCCCAACGACACCGCAACGGGCCATCAAGCTCAACACCCCTGCGCCAGCCAAT
>JABDRA010000308.1 GCA_013041995.1 Anderseniella sp.
AAGTCGCAGAAGTACCCGTCAAAGGTGGCACCCAGATCGATGAACAACACATCGCCTGAGGCAAGGTTGCGGTCATTGGGGCCAACGATGATCTGGTCATAGCCGCCGGCACCTGCGGTAACCGCCATGAACGGTATGGCGTCTGCGCCCTGACCGGTCAGCTCGGCCCGGAAGGTGCGGGCGACCTCATGCTCGTTCATGCCGGCGGACAATTGACCGGGCAGTGCGGCATAAGCCTCACTGCCGATCCGGCAGGCCTGTTCAATCTTTGCAATCTCAGCCGGTGACTTGACCATCCGCAAGCGCCAGATCAGCGGTGATGCATCGGCAAACTCAATGCCGGGGCAGGCAGACCGGATACGGTCAAAATCTGCAATCGGCATGCGAATGACGCTTTCGCGGCCCATCTCCCAGCCGATGCGGCCGTAGCTGCGCGGGCAGTCGGCCAGCACCTGCGCCATAAGGGACACACCATCATCTTCCGGCTGCGGCGCCGGCCAGGTGCGGATATCTTTCACCCAGGTTTTGGCGAGGCCGGGTTCGCCAATGGTCGGGATGACCGCAATCGGTTCCCCTTGCCGCGGCAGGATGAGAAACCAGGGCCGCGTCGGGCTTTCCCAGAACTGGGTGGCAAAACCGGCAAAATACCGGCAATTGGGCGGTGCAGTGATAACGACCGCATCCAGGCTCCGGGCAGTCATTTCCGACTGCGCCCGCGTCATGCGCGCTTCAAACTCGGACAGCTCAAATCCGCGCGCAGGTATCATCATGCAGCTCCCTTGACCAGTTCGCCGGCCAGCGCGCGATCAATCAGGGCGCGGGTTTCATCAATTCCGTACAGCGCAACGAAAGACCCAAATCGCGGGCCCTGTTTTTCTCCGAGCAGGATTTCATAAAGCGTGTTGAACCAGGCCAGCGACACACCGATCGTGCCGTCCTTGTTCTGCTTGGTGTAGGGCTCGCGGCGGCCCACATCATAGATTGCCGACTGAATATCCTGCGGTGTCGAACCGGCCGGCAATTTCGCCAGCGTGTCGGACAGATCACGCAGGGCAGTTGCCTCCTCGGCAGTTGCCTCGCGGTACTGCTTGGCCGGCCTGACAAAGTCCTCGAAATAGCGCAGTGCAAAGCCAGCAAGCTGGTCGACATGCGGGTGGGTTTCCGGCGTTGTGTCCGGCGAATAGCGCTGGATAAACGCCCACAAGCCGTCCCTGGTTTCAGCATTGGCCACGGCCGCCAGGTTGAGCAGCAGCGCAAATGTAACCGGCAGATCCACCTCAGGTGGTTTGCCCTCATGAACGTGCCAGACCGGGTTCATGAGCTGGTCCTTCAGCTCCTGCGAATTATGCTGTCGCCGAAAAGCCGCCAGATGCTGGTAATACTCGTCCACGGCGCGCGGAATGACATCGAAGTACATGCGCTTTGCGGTGCGGGGCTTCTGGAACATGAACATCGACAGGCTTTCGGTGGGCGCATAGGTCAGCCATTCATCAATGGTCAGGCCGTTGCCCTTCGACTTGGAAATTTTTTCGCCGTTCTGGTCCAGGAACAGCTCATAGACATAGTGTTCCGGTGCGTGGCCGCCCAGCGCCCGGCAGATGCTGTCATAGATCGGCGTGTTGGTCTGATGGTCCTTGCCGTACATTTCAAAGTCGACACCAAGGGCAGCCCACCGGGCGCCGAAGTCCGGCTTCCACTGCAGCTTCACATTGCCGCCGGTGACCGGCAGCGTGACATCACTTCCGTCCTCGTCTTCAAACGTGACCGTACCATCGCCAGCGTTGACGTCCTTCATCGGCACATACAGCACGCGGCCCGATATGGGCGAGATCGGCAGGAAGCAGGAATAGGTGGCGCGGCGTTCCTCACCCAGCGTCGGCAGCATGATATCCATGATTTTCTGGTAGCGCTCGCAGGCCCGCAGCAGGATGTCGTCAAACTTGCCGGACTTGTAGTACTCGGTCGCGCTCGCGAACTCGTACTCAAATCCAAACGTGTCGAGGAAGCGGCGCAGCATGGCGTTGTTGTGATGGCCGAAGCTCTCATATTCATCGAATGGATCCGGCACCACGGTCAAAGGGCGGTGCAGGTGTTCCTGCAGCATTTGCTGATTGGGCACGTTGTCAGGCACCTTGCGCATGCCGTCCATGTCGTCGGAAAAACACAACAGCTTGGTCGGCATGTCCGAGATAAGCTCAAACGCGCGCCGGATCATGGTTGTGCGGGCAACTTCGCCGAACGTTCCTATGTGCGGCAAGCCGGACGGCCCATATCCTGTCTCAAACAGGATATAGTCGTGGCGCGTCTGGCGCTTCTCGATTCGCTTGAGCAGTTTGCGGGCTTCTTCAAACGGCCACGCCTTGCTTTCAAGAGCGGCAGCGCGCAGAGCAGGATCGACAGTTGGCTTTGACGGACTGGACATGGACAATTCAGCATTCATTTCTTGAAAAAGGTAGGGTCATGACCCTGATGTTGGGCGAAAAGCTGTGCCACATTGCGATGCGAACATAAAGAGCCGAATCGATATTTGATGAACGACAGCCAGGATCAAAACGCCACAGCACAGCTTGCTGGCAATCAGGACTTACCGCCGGTCATGGTACTGGACGGAGTATCCGCATTGCGCATCACTGCGGGTGGGCAACCGGAAACCATAAAGCCGGCTGCAGCCCTGAAAGAACTGGGCAAGCGGGCGCACGTGGTCTGTCATGCAGGTTACCTGGTCAACCGGCTGGCACTGGCGGCGCAGGTGCCGCAGGGCGTGGTGCGCACCGCACGCGAACAGGCGCACCTGGATGTCTGCGAGCTGTTTGCCTTTGTGGCGCCGGCGGTAATGGCTGTGCCGACACCGCGCGGGCTGTCGGCAGCGCTCGGTCTGGAGACCGGCCTGCCGGATGCCGACCTGATCTTGACCCTCAGCCAGACCCTGCTCGACAGGGTTGCACAGAAGAATTATCCGAACTCGCGCGAGACGTTTCAGGTGGCGCAGTTTCTCGACCGGGGCAAATGGCCGTGGGCGAAGCTGGTCATCCAGCGCCTGGGCCGCGACCCTTCAGGTGATGCAGCCTCGGTGTTTGCGACGGGCTTGAATGTCTGGGACAGGATAGATGAATGGGAAGACGACGGGCCGCGCCCGCCCGGTGCCCATGAGCCGGTAACGGCAGCAGAAGCCCAGACGTTTCTGGCAGGTGTTCTGGGCGGGTCATCGGAAGCCCGCCCGCAACAGGTCGATTATGCCGGTGCCGCAACTGCCGCCTTCGTGGCGCGCGAAACACCGGCCAGCAATGCAATCGTGCTGGCCGAAGCCGGTACCGGACTGGGCAAGACGCTGGGCTATCTGGCGCCGTCCTACCT
>JABDRA010000309.1 GCA_013041995.1 Anderseniella sp.
ATCTCGACGAGGCAGTCCGCATGGGTCATTCAATTGTTGTGCTGTCGCGCTGTCCTGGCCAGATACGGGAAATCGTGCATCTGGAAAAACCCCTGAATGAGCGCAGTTACGGTGACGGTGATCTTCAGTTCCGGCAGAAATACCTGTGGAACCTGATGCGTGACGAGGCACAGGCTGCAGACTCGGAGCTGATCAATGTCTAGGGTCAGGGCCCATTAATCTTATGCAATTCTGTTTGAAAGAAAACATTCGAATGATGTTGAAAAAGCACAAGACAAGGCTTTGTGCCTTGTCGAGCATTTTTCGACTTAAGGCGGGTGTTTTCTTTCAAACCCAAAGGGCGGGGTCTATTTTGCTTCTGACCGCGTTGAAAGGCCTTGAAAACCGGACGGTTTCCTGCGCCCTTCCGCCTTGTCAGAAGCAAAATATCCTCCCGCGGAATGGATAAGATTAATGGGGCCTGACCCTGATACGGAAGAAACAGACATCGCCCGCCAGGTTGCCTTTCGCGGCGGCGGTTTTGCACCGACACCTTATCGCTGGATCGGACTGGCTGTGTTCGTGGTGCTGGTCGGCCTCGCTGAAATCGGCACGCGATCCGGTTTCATCTCGCCACTGACACTGCCCAAGCCGTCTGACGTTTTACTGACTTTCGGCGAACTCTATGACTCCGGACTGTTGTGGACACATCTGGCCCCTTCCCTGACCCGGCTCGCGGTAGGTGCCGCGCTCGGCGCGACGCTCGGTATTGGCGTGGGCGTACTGATCGGCCTGTTTTCCTATATCCGCGCCGGCATGGTGCCGCTGATCGCAGCCATATTCCCGATACCCAAGATCGCCCTGCTGCCACTGTTCGTCATCTGGTTCGGTATTGATGAAGCCTCAAAATATGCGCTGATTGCTTTTGGTACATTCACACCGACCGTTGTTGCCACCTATGGCGCCGTGGACAATGTGGACCGCACCCTGATCCGCATGGGACAGAGCTTCGGCATGAACTGGAAATCAATCGTCCGCAAAATCATCCTGCCGGGCGCCATGCCGGGCATTCTGTCAGGTTTGCGCATTTCCCTGGCCATTGCCATCATCCTGCTGGTGGCCGCGGAAATGCTGGGCGCGGAACACGGCATCGGCGCCTACATCCTGGAAGCCGGAGCGCTCTATAATCTTGAACGCCTGTTTGCAGGCGTCGTCATCCTGTCCCTGCTCGGCGTCCTGCTCAGTACCGCAATCGGGGCGATCGAGCGCTATGTGCTGCGCTGGCGGACCTGACCATCAATCACCGCCCTCCCGTTACGTCCAGCAGAACACCGGTGACGTAGGACGCAGCCGGTGACAGCAGCCAGACAATGCTCTGCGCTACCTCTTCTGCCGACCCGCCCCTGCCCATCGGCACCTGGCCCTGCAAACGCTCCACCCGGTCAGGCTGGCCGGATGAGGAATGAATGTCAGTGTGGATCAGCCCCGGGCGTACCGCGTTTACCCGGATACCCTGGCTGGCAACTTCCTTTGACAGCCCTAATGTCATGGCGTCAATGGCCCCCTTGGACGCGGCATAGTCGATGAACTCGTTGGGCGAGCCGATACGCGCTGCGGCCGACGACAGGTTGACAATCACGCCGCCCTTGCCGCCGTGGGCTGTGCTCATCCGGCGTACTGCTTCGCGCGCACACAGGAAACTGCCGGTTACGTTGACCCGCATGGTCTCGTTTATGCGCTCAGCACTGAACTCTTCGAGCATGGCCTTTTCGAACAGGATGCCGGCATTGTTGACGAGCCCGACGAGTGGCGGCATGGCCTTGTCGATCTGTGCGAACATGGCCGTTACGTCGGCTTCAGAACCGACATCGGCTTTGACAGTGATACTGTGGCTTCCCACCGCCTTTGCGTCATCGGCCAGTTGTTCTGCTGCCGCGGCAGACCGCGCATAATTGATTGCAACATCATAACCATCACGTGCCAGCAGTTTCACACATGCCGCACCAATGCCCCTGCTGCCGCCGGTTACCAGAATTGTGCCTTTGGATGTCATCTTTATTCTGCCCTGTCATGTCGTTAACCGGTATCAGGGCTATCAGGAAAACTCCTCAAACACGACAAGAATTAGCCTCAATCGAGGCGTTTAAGGAGCACCAAGATACAAACCGGGGACTTCAAATGAATAAATATCTGTTTGCAGCAGGCGTGCTGAGCGCCTGCGCGGTCATTCTGCTCGCCATGGCGCCCGCCAATGCCGCGGAGACCGGCAAGGCATCCTGGTATAAGATGGGCACCAAAACAGCCAGCGGCGAGCGCTTCAAACCCAATGGGCTGACAGCGGCGCACCGCACACTGCCGTTCGGCACCAAGGTGCGTGTCAAAAATCTGCGCAACGGCAAAACCGTTGTCGTGCGCATCAATGATCGCGGGCCGTTCATCAAGTCCCGCATCATCGATGTGTCAAAGGGTGCTGCCCGGAAAATCGGCCTGATCCGTGCCGGGGTGACTAAAGTGTCGATCAAGGTCGTAAACTAGTCTCAATAGGCACTAGCAGTGTCAGCCAACTCGCCATAAGTTGCGAGTCATGACAATACAAATCGCTACCCTCGAAGATGTCCCGGTGTTTGCGCCCAACCCGGCTTCACCATTCGCGCTACTGGCGGCGTGTCCTGCCTATGCAGCCACGCCGCTTGTCACCAAGACAGGCCCCACCGGGCGAACCATGCTGGTCAAGGATGAGACCAAACGCATGAACCTGGGAGCCTTCAAGGCGCTTGGCGGGGTTTATGCCGTTGCCCGCATGATCGGCGATGCCTGGCACGCTGCGGGCAATGATCCGCTCAGTCCTGAAGATTACGTGTCCGATGCGGTCAAGGCATTCGCCGCAGACATGACATTCGTGTGCGCCACAGCCGGAAATCACGGCCTGGCGGTTGCGGCCGGTGCACGCATCTTCGGCGCACAGGCACGCATTTTTCTGGCCAGTGAGGTGCCGGCAGGTTTTGAAACCCGCCTGCGGGAAACCCAGGGTGCGCAGGTGGTTCGCGCCGGCGACGACTACGCGCAAAGCCTGGATGCGGCCAAGGCGGATGCCGCTGAGACCGGTGCCATATTGCTGGCTGACGGATCCTGGCCCGGATACAGCGAGCGGCCGTTGATGATAATGGAAGGCTATACGGTGATAGCCGAAGAACTGCGCGAAGCATTCGAGCAAAGCAGTGACTGGCCCACTCACGTGTTCCTGCAGGCAGGCGTCGGCGGTATAGCGGGAGCCGTCACGCATATGATCCGGGAAAACTGGGCCGTGCAGCCGGAGATCATTGTTGTTGAACCCAACGAGGCGCCCTGCCTGACTGAAAGCCACGCGGCAGGATACCCCGTGCAGGTCACCGGCGGTGTGTCCAATATGGGCAGGCTCGACTGCAAGGAACCCTCCCTCATCGCATTTGGTATTTTCGAACGCACCGGGGTTCACTTCATGACCGTCACTGACGCCGAGGCCCAGGACGCAGCCAACAGGCTGGGTAGTCAGGGTCTGGCGACCACGCCATCGGGGGCCGCCGGTCTTGCCGGTCTCAAGGCGTTTGGCGAGGTCGAGCGGCCCTTGATCATCGTCACGGAAGGAGCCGTGTGAATGGATGCAAGGGCGTTGAAGGGCAAGAAAATCCTGATCACCGGTGCTGCGCGCGGCCTGGGTGCCGCCTTTGCAACCGTGCTGGCGGACGCAGGCGCGCATGTCATCATGACCGGACGGCTGACAGAAATGCTGGAAGGTACAGCAGAAGCCATCCGGCTGCGCTGCGGCACCAAGCCGGAAACCCATCTGCTGGATCTGTCTGAAAGCGGTTCGGTCATCGAATTCGCTGAGGCGATTGCCAAGGCGCACCCGAAGCTCGACATTCTGATCAACAATGGCGCGCAATGGCTGGAGGGACCGATGGACACATATGATGCCTACTCCATCGTCAGCACAATCAATGCCGCCGCCACGGGCACATTCCTGCTGAC
>JABDRA010000311.1 GCA_013041995.1 Anderseniella sp.
CGTTTGGAAAGTACGCCGTACCGTCTGCCATGGTGCCGGTCAGGATGTCGTGCTTGTTGGGCTTGTCACCGCGTCCGTTGATGAGATTGCCGTTTTCGTCCAGCCCGGTTGACTTGACCAGGTTTGGCGCCAGGTGAAGCTGATCCAGATCCGATGCGATCAACACACCTTTTGCATTGTGCCAGGGACCCTTGCCGATGCGGTCACGGGCAGAGATGCCTCGCTTGCCGTCTTCCTGGGTGCTCAGATAGGCCTTCCAGGTGCGTCCGGTCGACCCAGCCGCTTCAGCCAGCTTTGCGCAGTGCGCGTCAGCCCCTTCGAGCCCGCCGAGATTGCCCCCGTTACCGGAGCCGGCGCTGGTTATAAAGAAGCCCATGGAATTTTCCTGAGCCATGGCCGGGGAAAGGGCGATTGCAAAAAACGGCAGGGCTGCAATGGCAAGTCTGGATAATTTCATGGAAAGCACTCCTCATGCTGCTTGAATTTCGAGTACCGCTGACGCGAGCGGTGCACGACTATAAACCGCTGAAAACCGCATTATTGCAATTGCAGGCAGGTTCTGAATTCTCCAATGCCGTTCAAGCGTCTGGACTGACTGTCCGGCAGAGCAAAACCTCTTTTATTCGCAGCAACATAGGTACATAGTTCCGTTCAAGAAGCACGAATGAATGCATCAACGGAGCGTCAATGCAGAACCGCGAGGAGCTATACATGGCGCTGACGGCCCTGTTTGCCGCGCTGCTGATCGCGTCAGGCCAGGTGACGCAAAACATTCCGGCTTCACTGCCCGGCACCCATGTCTACTGGATTGTGCGAATTGCAATTGAGGCATTGCTGTTTTTCACCGCCCGCCAGGTGCTTGAAAGATACCTGACTGGAACGGTTTCGTTTGCCTGGACGACCGGGATGGCAATTGTGGTCAGCCATGTGCTGTTTGTGCTGTCGGTAACGGCGATGGACATCGTACTGGGATATCCGGAACTGGGTATCGGAACAACCGGCAGCGACACGCAATCCCGGATCCGGGCATTCGCGCTGGAACTGCTGTACCTGTCCGACAACCATATTGCACTTTGCCTGCTACTGACGCTGCCGCGGCTCGCACTGAGGACAGCCGGCGACCTTGCAACTCAAACGCCAATCCACCAGTTGCAGGACAATGGTGGAAGCGGGCACGACCTGACATCAACCCTGCTGTCTGCCATCGACCCGCCCTTGAACGGTGAGATCATATGGGCCGAGGCCCAGGAACATTATGTTCGGATTACAACCAGCAACGAGGTGCGCATGGTGCTGTGCCGGTTTTCCGACATCGTGCGAGAATTGCCAGGCGATCGCGGCATGCAGGTCCATCGCTCGCACTGGGTCGCCCGCTCCGCGATTGCCCGCGCGATCAAGGACGGACAGAACATGAAGCTTGTGCTGCTCTCCGGCGACAGTGTTCCGGTCAGCCGCTCGTTCAGGAGCGCGGTGGAATCCAGGCTCGAACAGCCATCGGCCGCAATCATTACATGACCGCTCTTTACTCGTGCAGCATGGCAATGCTTAAATGTTCCGGCAAGGATGCGGCCATCTTTGAAGTCAGTTGAAAGGGTTCGATCCCATGATGTTTGGAACAAGCAGAACCTGTCTGCGCATGATCGTATTGGCAGGCTTGGCAATGTTGCTACCGGTGCTGCAGGCACATGCCTTTTCAGTCAAGCATGCGCCGGGATACTCCTCAAAACGCTCTGTCGACGTGGAATTCATATATCCCAAAGGGTCCGTGCAAGATGTCACCATTGATGCTGATGTTCGCGAAGACAGCCCGGCTGACATTGTCGAGTACCATGTGACAACACATCGGTATGTGCACATTACGGTAAACCATGTGAGACCGTTCTACCGCCCGCACATCAAGGTGCACCGGGCAGCATCATTCCACCCGTCACGCATCAGGGTGCATCGGGCCGGCAGTTTCCGGTACTGAGAAACCGGCCAACCCCTGCCAGATCTGACTGTTTTTTGACTGCCTTAACTGGACCGTATAAACTTGAACGTTTCCAGAGTGTTAGAGCTACTTGCCCAGAGCTTGAATCAGCGCTTTAGAACGCAGTCTGCAGATTCCAGTCGTCAGGCTTGTGGGCCTCATCGCACAGCGAACATCGGGCCACGCGCGGCCGGTTTTTACGCCGTGCCTGTAGATTTCGAGTCTATTTCGTTTACGGCCTGGTGAAGATGGATGTCGCGCTGCGGGAACGGGATGGAAATGCCATCCTCGTCAAAGCGCTCCTTGACCGTTTGTGTCAGATCCCAGTAAACCGACCAGTAGTCCTTGGTGTTGACCCAGGGTCTGACTACAAAATTGACCGATGAATCTGCGAGTTCATGCACCCGGACAACAGGTTCCGGTTCACCCAGCACCAGCGGATGGGCCTTCACGACTTCTGTTAACGCGGCGTGCGCACGCGGAATTGAATCGCCATAGCCAATGCCAAACACCAGATCTATGCGGCGGGTAGGACTGGTCGTGACATTGGTGATGATGTTGCCCCAAACCTTGTTGTTCGGGATTACAATCACCTGATTGTCCGGTGTCGTCACTTTGGTGGCAACAATGCTCATGGATTTCACCGTTCCCGACGTCCCTGCAATATCGACATAGTCGCCCTCATCGAACGGCCGGTTTATCATGATCATCAGGCCCGCCGCCAGATTGCCGAGTGTATCCTGCAACGCGAAGGCCATGATGAAGGAGGCACCACCAACAACGGCAATCAGCGGAGAAATATTGAATCCCATGACGGTCAGGACAACCATCAGCCCGATGGCAATAGTTGCCCAGTAAACAGCTACGATCAGAAACGTCTGCAACAATCGGGACAGGTTGGGAATACGGTTGATTGCGCCGCCGGCCAACCGCCGGATGATGCGGGCGATGATGAACAGAATAATGAGCGCAACAACGAACAGGGCGATGTTGACAAGCCAGCTGATGCCGCCCTTCCGGTCCGTCGCCCAGCCGCGAAACCGTTTCAGCAGAGTGCGCCAGTCCGACTGCCTTACTTCGTTGGCGACAAGCGAGCTGCGGTAAGCGCGATAGTCGCCAATCAATACTGCGTCGCCACCCTTGGCTTCCCACGCACTGACGACAAGCTGCAGTTTGTCCAGATAATCATTACGCTGCCCCGTGAGGTCTGCAATTTTCTGGCGTAAGCTGTCCGCCACATCGTCCTGAGATGCACGTAACTTGATTGATGCCTCCACAACCGCACTTGCCCTTGCTTTTGCGATGTCGCGCCAGACTGCAGCAGCCTCTTTCAGCTCCACCTTCGTCAGTGGCAGAAGTCTCAGTTCAAGCTCGGCAACATCTATTGCAGGCCGCAGCACTTCTGGTGGCAAGGATGGCGCCGCTGCCTCAGGTTCGGTCGAAGCAGATTGCGCCAACGATGCCTCGGGAACCATTGAGCCGGAAACAATTATACAAAAAACAGAAAATAGGAGGCGCAACAATAGCGCCCGAAGGGATATCGCAAGCATCGTATAGCGATCTTTCATCAATGGATTGGTTTTGTCCGGCGGCAGGCCGTCACAGTAGTATCTGAGCGTTCTACGACGCGCCAGTTGTTTCCGATCACACAAAGTTGGTCCCAGCCTGGATGCATTTCTCGGTATGATCCGGACCGGCGAAAATGCCCTTCACTTAAAAAGTCAGACTTCGGAAAGCCAGCCAACGACAGTGTTCGCGACACTTAGCGGACCTTTAACCACCGCGTCATATGTTTACACCATGCCGCACTATCTGAAGTTTTCCATATCGCTGGTTTTTGCCTTGCTGGGCTTGTGGGCCTTTGTCGCCTTGCCGCTCTGGCAGGGAGTGATCGGCTTTATTGTAATTGTCTGTTTCGGCTCATGGCTGGCCAGCCGGGCGTTCAAACGATACGCAACGCCGGACGAGATCAAGGAAGACCTGCAAGCGAGGCTGGATAGCGACTGAACCACCAGATGGTTTACGGTCGAGACAGATCAAGCCTGAGCAGGCGTGCCGACTTCCCGCCTTCACTGCCATTTGTAAACTTGCACAAGCAGATCTGTTCTGGTCACATGGCCGTCAATCATTTAATGAACTGCTCTGATCCGGCATTACGGTCTATCGTGGTGCTCAAAGTTGCTTGAGGAGACTACCAAATTGCCAAAATCCAGGACCGTCATCATCGACAAACACCCCGGTCGCAGCGCCCAGGCTTTCGGCATTGCACGCGAACTTGGAACCGACCCTGATCTGATCCATCAGCCGTCTGTCGGCGTGATCGGCAACAAGGGCGACAGTCAGTGTTATATCGGCGTCCAGGGCAAGGTACAGGCAATCCACGACAATCTGCTCAGCCGCATCGGCAGCGAGCCAGGCCAGATGCCGATGCGCCTGGTTCAACCGGAGTATACCGTTGCCACATCTGACGGCATCCGCAACGGCACCCGCGAAATGCGCTAC
>JABDRA010000312.1 GCA_013041995.1 Anderseniella sp.
GTCCAATCAGGCCGCTCCAGTTTCTATTGCCCCACTTGCCAGCGCTGAACGGTTTGCTGTTTATTGCCGGTGATGAAATAATTGACCCGCCCCTGCAGGGAGAATACCCGATGACCTACACCAACATATCTGTTGAAACCCGCGACGCTGTCGGCCTCGTTACATTGAACCGTCCGGATGCGCTCAATGCGCTGAACAGTGCGTTGATTGACGAGCTCAATCAGGCGCTGGATGTGTTTGAGGCAGACGGCGCAATCGGCGCGATAGTGATTACGGGCTCGGAAAAGGCATTTGCGGCTGGCGCCGATATCAAGGAGATGCAGTCCCAGTCCTATATGGATGTCTACCTGGGTGATTTTATCGGCAAGTGGGAAAGAGTGTCCCAGTGCCGGAAACCGGTCATCGCCGCGGTGGCCGGTTACGCGCTGGGCGGTGGCTGCGAGATGGCAATGATGTGTGACTTCATTCTGGCGGCGGACACGGCAAAGTTCGGCCAGCCCGAAATCAATCTCGGGGCAATGCCCGGTGCCGGCGGTACCCAGCGCCTTACCCGCTTTGTGGGCAAGTCAAAAGCCATGGAAATGTGCCTGACCGGACGCATGATGGATGCCGAAGAGGCAGAACGCTCCGGGTTGGTTTCCCGCATCATTCCGGCCGCTGATCTGGTTGACGAGGCCGTCAAGACGGCAGCGGTTATTGCAGCCAAATCCATGCCTATCGCGATGATGACCAAGGAAACCGTGAACCGTGCCTATGAAACGACCCTGTCCGAAGGTGTGCGCTTTGAACGGCGCGTATTTCATTCCATGTTTGCCACCGATGATCAGAAGGAAGGCATGGCGGCATTTGCGGAGAAAAGAAAACCGAAATTCTCCAATTCATGATGGGATGCGGTCGGTTCGCAATCTGAAAAGAGGTGTTTGTTGACGCCGCAACAGACTTACTATATGAAACCGCTCATCTCAGCGCACCCGTTGTTCTGTTGACCGTTGCTCATGCTGCTATCAGGCATGGCGAACAGGTGACCGGAACGGGCAGCTTAAAGTTTAAAGGTGCCGCCGGAATGGCGGCATATTCAGGAACAGACAACACATGGCCAATACTCGTTCGGCAAAGAAAGCCGTCCGGCATATCGCCCGGCGCACAGAAATCAATATGAACCGCCGCTCCCGGGTTCGCTCCTTTCTCCGCAAGGTGGAAGAGGCAATCGCCAGCGGCGACCAGGGCGCTGCAACAGAAGCCCTGAAGGCGGCGCAGCCTGAGATCATGCGCGGCGCCCAAAAAGGCATCATGCACAAAAATACGGCCTCGCGGAAAGTTTCCCGGCTGGCCAAGCGCGTCAAGGCAATATCTGCCTGAACGTTACGTCACCATATTGTTCAATAACTTCAAGGAGGTCTGCTGACGCGGCCTCCTTTTTTGATTCGAGTATCGATTATTGACGTTGCGCAAGTTTGTACCTTTTTTGTTCTTACATTGCAGTTGTCACTTTTTCTGCAACAAAATCAATAAGATAAAACCTGCAAATTATTCCGGACGGTGAAAAGCAAGTTTTTTGGCGGGAAATTGCAGGGCCGTAAATTATTTTTTTACCATTTTCTGAGGCGCCCGAAAAACCGTGATTCCCTCAAAAATGCCTATCAGAGTCAACTGTTTGGAGCGGTTCGGCCTGATTACGCACCATCGCGCGCGACCCCTGAAAAAGCCCGGCTTGCTGCACTTTTTCTGAGCAGCCCTTGCATGGCCTGCGGGCCGGATTGTAATGTCTTGTCACTGGCCGCGTCTCATGCGGCAGTCAATAAGAAGTAAAAACATTGGTGTAAACGGGTTGCCCTGTGGCGGGGGCGGGGCCGTCCGGGATTCTCTCGGTTGTTAGTGGGTTGAGTAACAGGGGTGGTTGGCTCTAACGGGTCGGCCATGGGCGGCGGAATTCGTCTTGTAGGATAGGTTGTTGTGGTGATCATGTCTGGTCCCCAAACCCTTTCTGCTGCCTGTTTCCCAAAATTTTTGTTTTGGGTTGATGTTTGGTGGGTCAACATTATGGACGCAGGAGAATAAAGTGGTAGCGGCTAGAGGTCGGGAACGGAAACCTGTTGAGGATCATTCGCACGGCGGCGAAGATCTGTATCAGGGTCAAACGGATGATGGGGCTCATTCAGGACCAACTCGCACGACACTTGGGGGTGTCTGGACCAGGGTTGCGGCCCGGTTGCGTGCCGAGCTTGGCGAGGACCTGTATACCAGCTGGTTTGCTCGCATGGAGCCGGAAAGCCTGGCTGACGGTACGCTTAACGTATCCGTGCCGACGCGGTTTTTGCGCAGCTGGATCAAGTCTCACTATGTCGATCAGCTGACGGCATGCTGTGCTGCCGAATACAAGGGTGTGACACTGGTGGAACTGCAGGTGCGCACCCGTGGCCTGCCCACGGCGGCCCAGGCTGTAGCACCTGTTGCAAGTCTTGACGGGTCGTCTGAAGAGGCTGCTGAACCGGTCGCAAAGACACTGCGCGCGGGCTCCAGACAGGGCAATGATCGCGGCTCGCAGCTGGATCACAACCTGACTTTTGAAACCTATGTCCAGGGCCAGTCGAATGCATTGGCTCACGCAGCCGCCATGCGTGTGGCCGAAGCCCGCCCGGGCGCTCCGGTGAGCTTCAATCCGCTGTTCATTCACTCTGCAGCCGGTTTGGGCAAAACCCACCTGATCAACTCCATCGCATGGCGCATCCGCGACCTGAATCCGGATCGCAAGGTTCTTTACATCACTGCAGAACGCTTCATGTACCATTTCATGGCTGCCCTGAAAGTCCGCGATACACTGTCGTTCAAGGATTATTTCCAATCCATCGACGTGTTGCTGATCGACGATCTCCAGTTCCTGCAGGGCAAGGCAATGCAGCAGGAGTTCTGTCACACCTTCAATTCCCTGGTCGATGCAAAACGCCAGGTGGTGATTGCGGCAGATGTGCCGCCTCCCCAGCTTGAAAGCATCGACCAGCGCATGCGCTCGCGTCTTGCCGGCGGTCTTGTCGTTGACATCGAGGCACCGGATATCGGCCTCAGGCGCTCAATTCTGCAATCGAAGCTTGCCGCAGCACAGCGCAAGGACCCGAGCCTGATCGTGGCCGAGGATGTGCTGGAGTTTGTCGCCAACCGTATTACCGGTGCCGGGCGGGAGCTGGAAGGGGCGTTGAATCGCATCATCGCCAGCCAGCATCTGACCAGGCAGCCCATGACGGTCGATATGGCCGCTTTTGCGCTGCGCGACCTGTCGCATACGTCCGAGCTTATCCGGGTGCGCGTGGATGACATTCTGCGCATTGTCGGCCGGCATTTCAATGTGACACGCGCTGACCTGCTCAGCCCGCGCCGCGCCCGCGCGGTGGTGCGTCCACGCCAGATCGGCATGTATCTGGCCAAGAAACTGACCTCGCGCTCGCTGCCTGAAATCGGCCGCCGGTTCGGCAATCGTGATCACAGTACGGTGCTGCATGCCGTGCGTAAGGTGGAAGAGCTGATGCAGGCCGATGAAAAGCTTGCCCGCGAGGTTACGTTGTTGTCGAGATTGATCGAACAGGGTTGATGAGAGTCTTTCACGCCTCTATCCAGGTGTGAAAGACTCTGCTTAGCGATTTCAGTATGGTTTTCCACACTTCGGGGCCTCACCGGGGCTCCGAGGCGGGAGTTTGCCTTGCACAGCTGAGCGCAACAGCTTAAGTCTCCATGGGCTGTGCGTGTGGTATGGATCGCGCAGCTTGTTTGACAGTTTTCGAGGACGCTCAGGCCATGCGGGTTACCATTGAACGCGGTACGTTTTTGAAGTCGCTGAACCACGTTCAGTCGGTTGTGGAACGTCGCAACACAATTCCAATTCTGTCCAATGTCCTGCTGCAGGCCGCAGACGGCGTATTGAAGCTGAACGCCACCGACCTGGACATTGAAATAGTCGAACAAACCCCCGCCGATGTCGCGCAGGCAGGCTCCACCACGGTGCCGGCTCACATGCTGTATGACATTGTGCGCAAGCTGCCGGACGGCGCACAATTGCAGCTGGAACAAGGCCCCGACGAAGGCCGTCTGGCCATCATTGCCGGGCGCTCGCGGTTTTCCCTGCAGGCATTGCCGCCGCAGGACTTTCCTGACCTGGCCAGCGGCGAGGCAACACACTCCTTCACCATGGCTTCGGCTGATCTCAAGCTGATGATCGAGAAGACGCGTTTTGCCATTTCCACCGAAGAAACCCGGTACTATCTGAACGGTATCTACCTGCACACAATGGACACGGGCACCATGCGCGCCGTGGCAACCGACGGTCACCGCCTGGCCCGGGTTGAGCTGCCTGCGCCGGACGGATCTGCCGGCATGCCCGGTGTCATTGTGCCGCGCAAGACAGTGCTGGAACTTGCCAAGCTGATCGAGGATGAAGATGGCGAAATTGCCATCTCCCTGTCAGCATCGAAAATCCGCTTCGATCTGAACGGTCTGGTCCTGACATCCAAGTTGATTGACGGAACTTTCCCCGACTATGAACGGGTCATTCCGACCGGCAATGACAAGGCGCTCGAAGTCGATACCCGTGTGTTTGCCCAGGCGGTTGACCGTGTCTCGACGATTTCCAGTGAGAAGGGCCGCGCGGTCAAACTCAATATTGCGCCGGACCGGCTTACCCTGACGGTGAACAACCCCGATTCCGGTTCGGCAGAAGAAGAGATTGCCGCAGACTATTCGGCAGATCCGATTGATGTCGGGTTCAACTCGCGTTACCTGCTGGATATCGCTGGCCAGTTCAAGGGTGATACGGCAACCTTCATGTTGTCGGACTCAGGC
>JABDRA010000318.1 GCA_013041995.1 Anderseniella sp.
GTGTTGTCGCAACCGCCTGGTGCGCCTATTTCTTTCGCGATCCGGAACGTGTCACGCCACAGGACCCGAGCCTGGTGATCTCACCGGCTGATGGGCGCATATCTGCCATTGAGCAGGTTGCCATTCCACCGGAACTGGCTTTGGAAGGCGACAAGCTGACCCGGATTTCGGTGTTCATGAATGTATTCGACGTGCATGTGAACCGCTCGCCTGTTGATGGTGAGGTGCTGCAGATGAGTTATGTGGCGGGAAAGTTCATCAATGCGGAACTGGACAAGGCGAGCGAGCATAACGAGCGCCAGGCCCTGACGCTGGAAATGCCGGACAAGCGTCGCATCGGTGTGGTACAGATTGCCGGGTTGGTGGCGCGCCGCATTGTTGGTTTTACGTCACAGGGCGCGCGCCTGCAGGCCGGTCAGCGTTTCGGTCTGATACGATTCGGATCGCGTGTTGATGTATATCTGCCTGAAGGAACCACTGTGCGGGCCTGTGTCGGACAGCTTGCGATTGCAGGCGAGACGGTGCTTGCTGACATGTCCGGCTCCGGGCCGGCACCGACCGGCCGCAAGGCCTGACGAATCTAGGTCATACAGGGCAAACTGGAATTGATGAACAAGGACGACGAACCGGCATATACTGGCGAGCAGCGCCTGCGGCAGATACCCGTGCGGTATCTGGTGCCCAACATTGTCACGTTGCTGGCGCTGTGTTCGGGTGTCACCGCCATTCGGCTGGGCATTGAAGGCAGGTTTGAACTGGCCGTGGCGTGCGTCATTCTCGCAACTGTGCTGGACGCTTTGGACGGGCGTATCGCGCGGGCGCTGAAAGGCTCATCAAAGTTCGGGGCCGAACTGGATTCCCTGGCCGACTTCGTCAACTTTGGTGTGGCCCCGGGATTGCTGATCTACATGTGGTCGCTGAGCGCACTGAAGAACCTCGGCTGGATCGTTGCCCTGGCATTGGCCATGTGCTGCGCATTGCGTCTGGCACGTTTTAACGTGGCGTTGGAGGACCCGGACCGGCCTGCCTGGAAGATCAACTACTTTACCGGCGTGAATGCCCCGGCAGGTGCCATGCTCGCCATGCTGCCGATGTATATGGGTTTTCTGGACCTGCTGCCGCCGGGCAGCGAGATTGCGCATTTTGTGTTGATCTATATCGCGCTGATCGCCTTTTCCATGGTGTCGCGCGTGCCGACTTTCTCCGGCAAAGGCGTCGGCAGGGTCAGGCGGGAACTGGTGTTACCGATCCTGGCCGCGGTTACCATCATTGCAGCACTGCTGGTGACCTATACCTGGGAAATGGTGACCTTTGCCGCATTCCTCTATATCGCGGCTATTCCGGTTTCCGTTGTCAGTTATATGCGTCAGAAGA
The DNA here is from genome assembly GCA_013041995.1 of Anderseniella sp. Lineage (GTDB taxonomy): Bacteria > Pseudomonadota > Alphaproteobacteria > Rhizobiales > Aestuariivirgaceae > Anderseniella. Next base: position 1,375 of record JABDRA010000318.1, read on the forward strand.
GCGCCTGGGAAAAACGCATCGCCAACGGCGAGGCAGAAACAACTGCTGACGCTGATCGCGCTGATCTTGACACGCACGAGACATCAGTGAGGGACGACAAGACATGACGATAGTTGTTCATCACAATCCTGCGTGCGGCACATCACGCAAGACCATTGAGCTTATCCGGGCATCCGGACAAGAACCGGTAATCATCGAGTATCTCAAGGAAGGCTGGACGCGCCCGCAATTGCTGGCCCTGTTTGCCGCTGCCGGCCTGACGCCGCGCGAAGCGCTGCGCACTGCAAAGTCACCGGCAGAAGAGCTTGGGCTGACCAATCCCGACGTGGATGACGAAACCATTCTGGCGGCCATGCTGGAACACCCGGTACTGGTCAATCGTCCCATTGTCGCAACCCCAAAAGGCGTGCGCCTGTGCCGTCCGTCAGAACTGGTTCTCGACCTGCTCGATACGCCGCAAGACAATGCTGATGAGAAACCTTGATCCCGGACTCTACACAGATCCGGCTGTGTTTGCGCAAGAGTGCGCCGCCATCTTCCGGTCAAGCTGGCAACTGATTGGTCCTGCCTCCCGCTTGTCGGAGCCGGGCGACTATGTTGCAACCGAGATCGCAAGGTCAAAAATTGTTGCAGTTTGCGGTAAGGACGGTGTGCTTTGCGCATTCCGCAATGTGTGTCGTCATCGCGGCGCCCGCCTGTTTGAAGAAGGCGAGGGTAGATGCAACGTGATCCGCTGCCAGTATCACAACTGGGTTTACGATCTTGATGGTTCGCTCAGGCAGGCGCCATGGTTTGGCGAGGATGCCGACTTTGACATGGATGACTGGCCGCTTGAACCAATCAGTATCGAAACATGGCGTGGGTTGGTGTTTGTTGCCATTGACCCGGCAATGCCGTTAGAGAAGCAACTGGGAGCAACAGTGCCGGAATTGGCTGCTGAGCCTATTGAGGAGTTCTGTGTAGTTGGTGAACGGCGCATGGTGTTTGACGCTAACTGGAAAATTTATACCGACAACTTTGTTGAGGGCTACCATATCCCCGGTATTCATCCGGGCTTCTTCCAGGCCATAGAGTTCGAGCACTTTGAGACGACAGCTCATGACAACCTGATCCGCATGACGGCCCCGCCGCGCGAAGGCCTGTTTTACAAGGGCAAGTGGCTAT
>JABDRA010000104.1 GCA_013041995.1 Anderseniella sp.
CCGCCAAGAGCTGCATAAAGAAACATTGTCATGGCTGCGAGGTATACTCACGCGCAACCATAACCGCAACAATCCTCTGGACGGCCTCGGGCGTCCATGTAAAAACCCTTCACATGAACTGGCACAAGAAACCGCGCGACAGCTATCACCACGGCAATCTGCGCAAGGCCCTGATTGATGCAGCGCTGGATCTTATCGGATCCAAGGGCACCGGTGGGTTCACGTTTGCAGAAGCCGCGCGCCACGCAGGCGTCAGCCCGGCAGCGCCTTACCGGCACTACAAGGATCGTGAAGCCCTGGTCGCCGATGTGGCCGGGCAAGGTTATCAAGCCTTTTCTGCCGCGCTCGGCAAAGCCTGGAATCATGGCAAACCAGATGCGGCAACCGCTTTCAAGCGCACCGGCAACGCCTACCTGGCATTTGCGCGCAAGGAACCCGCCTATTATTCTGCCATGTTTGAAAGTGGTTTGAACGTATCCAGGTATCCGGAACTGCGCACCGCTGCAGACGAAGCGTTTGAGACTTTGAAAGTGGCAGTAGCCGCACTTGTTGCCACGGCGCCTGAAGGACAACGCCCGCCGGTACTGATGGTATCACTGCATATCTGGGCGGTCAGTCACGGTATCGCTTCGCTGTTTGGCCGTGGGGACGGAGCCGGTTTCAAGCAACCAATTTCAGCCGAAGAACTGCTGGAGTCCCATATGCTGGTTTATCTGCGCGGCCTCGGTCTCAAAGTTTGAGCGACGGAATTCATCGCGCCGGAACGTCCTTGATACAGGGCATATGTGAGCCCGGTTCTGTGCACGGTCAGATACTTCATAAAATTTTTCAAACTGCCTTGACTCCACCACAAACAATGCTCACATATGTGAATGTTAATAACATTTACATAAACACAGAGGCGAGACATGAATACACTCGTTGAACGCTTGGACCACTATGGCATGGCTGCATGGGTAGCACTGATGGTGGTCAGTTTTGTGGTCTTCTGGCCACTCGGATTGGCAATACTTGGATACATGATTTGGAGCGGACGCATGAGATGCAGAAACAAGGGCAAGGTTGCGGCCTTTAACGCAACCGGATTCGGCATGGGCAAAGGCGGTCCCGGCCGCTGGTATCGCGGTGGTTTTCCAACCTCCGGCAATCGTGCCTTCGACGATTACCGCGAAGAAACCCTCAACCGTCTTCAGGAAGAGCATGAAGAGTTTCAGAGCTTTCTTGAAAAACTCCGCCATGCGCGCGACAAATCCGAGTTCGACCAGTTTATGGCTGACCGGACCAAACGCGCAGAAGCCGACGATGTTGAAGACACCCCGGCGAAGGATGCCAAGGACGAAGGTGACAAACCGGCAGCCTGAAGAACAACTACACCGACAACTGACAGCCCCGGCATCACCTGCCGGGGTTTGTTTATGCCGTTTGACTCAATCGCCAATTGTGGTACTAGCAACGCAGGTCGGGCCGGCGATGGCGTCGCTGCACAGATCCCCGGCCAGGGTCGAATGATCAGACCCTCATGGCATCCTGAACGCCCGGATGAGTTTTTTCTCCGGGCATTTCTATGGGTAATCCCCAACCGTCCCGGAGAACGGCTTGTTGGAGATTTGTCATGTTGCAGAGAATTACCCGTCCAGACGCCTTCCGCTTCCATAATGGCGAGAAAGCAAAACTTCCCTTCACTACAAAAGAGTATGAGCGCCGCCTGCGCCGGTTGCGCAGGATCATGGCACGCATGGACCTTCCCGCCGTGCTGCTGACCTCCATGCATAACATCGCCTATTACTCAGGCTTCCTGTATTGCAGTTTTGGTCGGCCCTACGCATGCGTCGTGACCCGGGACACATGCACTACCGTTTCCGCCAACATCGACGCCGGCCAACCCTGGCGCCAGTCGTTTGGCGACAACGTCACCTACACAGACTGGCAGCGTGGCAACTACTGGCGCGCGATTCACGACCTGATCGGCGAACCTGGCCGGCTCGGCATAGAAGCCGACCATCTGACGCTCGCCATGCGCGACCAGGCAACGGCAACCCTGGGCGCACCGGACATGTGCGACATCGCCAAAGCAACTATGGTTCAGCGTATGGTGAAATCAGCAGAGGAAATCAGGCTTATCAAGTCTGGTGCCAAGGTTGCTGATATTGGCGGTGAAGCCATCCGCACCGCCATTCATGTCGGGGCCCGCGAGATAGATATCGCCATGGCCGGACGCAATGCCATGGAAATCTCCATAGCCGAGCGTCATCCTGATAGCGAAATCCGGGATAGCTGGGTGTGGTTCCAGTCAGGCATCAACACCGACGGCGCCCACAATCCGGTTACCACGCGCAAACTGGAGAAAGGCGACATTCTGTCGCTCAACACATTCCCGATGATCTCCGGATACTACACCGCGCTGGAACGCACCTTGTTCATTGGTGAGCCAACCAAAGCGGAACGAAAATTGTGGGAGATCAACGTCGGTGCACATGAACTGGGCATATCTCTGATCAAGCCGGGCGCAAGCTGTTCCGCGATAACGGCCGAGATCAACCGATATTTCGAAGATCATGATGTCCTGCAATACCGCACGTTCGGATATGGCCACTCGTTCGGTGTCCTGTCGCATTATTACGGTCGCGAGGCCGGGCTCGAGCTGCGTGAAGATGTCGACACCGTGCTTGAACCGGGCATGGTGGTCTCGATGGAACCGATGCTCACCGTGCCGGAGGGAAAACGCGGGGCTGGCGGCTATCGCGAGCATGACATCCTGGTGGTTGGGAAAGCGGATGCGGAAAACATCACAGGTTTTCCGTACGGGCCGGACCATAACATCATTGCCGCATAAAACTGATCAGCCGAATTGGCGATCAGTTTTCGGGGGGAAGTGG
>JABDRA010000327.1 GCA_013041995.1 Anderseniella sp.
TCTTTATCATGATCCCCACGAACAGGGTGTGAAGATGTTTCTGCACTTCGGCGACATGACCGATGCAACCAACCTTATTCGCCTTATGCAGGAAGTGCAGCCGGACGAGGTCTACAACCTTGCGGCCCAGTCGCATGTCCAGGTGAGCTTCGACACGGCGGAATATACTGCCAATGCGGACGGCATAGGGACGTTGCGGCTGCTTGAGGCAATGCGGCTGTTGAAATTGGGAGACAAGACCCGATTTTACCAGGCTTCAACATCGGAGCTGTATGGCAAGGTGCAGGAGATACCGCAGTCTGAGACGACACCGTTCTATCCGAGGTCGCCTTATGCCGCGGCAAAGCTTTATGCTTACTGGATTACTGTCAATTACCGGGAAGCGTATGGTTTTCATGCTTCAAACGGCATTCTATTCAACCATGAAAGCCCCATTCGAGGCGAGACGTTTGTTACCCGCAAGATTACCCGGGCGGTGGCGGCAATTCACCTGGGATTACAGGACATGCTGTACCTCGGCAATCTCGATGCCAAGCGCGACTGGGGACATGCACGTGATTATGTGGAAGGCATGTGGCGGATTGTTCAGCACGATCAGCCGGACGATTTCGTGCTGGCAACAGGCGAGACCCAAACGGTACGGTCATTCGTCGATGCTGGGTTCAAGGAAGTGGGCATAGATATCGAGTGGAGCGGTGAAGGTGTCGAGGAAATCGGGGCAGACAAGGCAACCGGGCGGGTACTGGTGCGTGTCGACCCGCGCTATTTCCGCCCCACTGAGGTTGATATTCTGATCGGCGATCCAAGTAAGGCCAGGGAAAAACTCGGCTGGAGTGCCACTACTCCGCTGGCGGAACTCGTCTCGGAAATGGTCCGGGAGGATTTGAAACAGGTGGCCGATGAGCACCGCAAGAACCGACATGAGTGATCCGGTCTTCCAACTTGACGGCAAGTCCGTGTGGGGGGCCGGTCATCGCGGCATGGTCGGCTCGGCCCTGGTTCGCAGACTGCAGCCGGAAAAGTGCACTGTGCTGACGGCTGACCGCGATGATGCTGACCTCACCCGCCAGGAAGAGGTGGAGGGGTGGATGAACGCCAGCCGGCCACAGGTGGTGTTTCTGGCTGCCGCCAAAGTGGGTGGCATACAGGCAAACGCGTCATACCCGGCCCAGTTTCTCTACGAGAACCTGATGATCGAAGCGAATATTATCCACGCCGCGTTCCAGACTGGAGTTGAGAAGCTGGTGTTCCTGGGCTCAACCTGCATCTATCCGAAACGGGCACCGCAACCGATCCCGGAAGAGGCCCTGCTGACCGGACCGCTGGAGCCGACAAATGAATGGTACGCCATCGCTAAGATTGCCGGCATCAAGTTGTGCCAGGCTTATCGCAAACAACATGGTTGTGACTTTATCGCTGCCCAGCCGACCAACCTCTACGGCCCCGGTGACAATCATGACCTTGAGACATCCCACGTCCTGCCCGCGCTGTTGCGAAAAGCCCATGAAGCGAAGGTTTCCGGGGCCAAGGCCATGACTGTCTGGGGCTCGGGCAGCCCGCTACGTGAGTTCCTGCATGTCGATGATCTGGCCGATGCGGCGGTGTTTCTGGCCAAGCACTATTCCGGAGACGGTCACATTAATGTCGGGTCCGGCGAAGAGGTGTCGATCCGGGAATTGGCCGAAACCATTTGCAAAGTAGTGGGATTTGACGGAGCGTTGCAATTTGATGCGTCCAAACCCGACGGGACACCGAGAAAGTTGGCGGATGTGAGCAAGTTGAGAGAACTGGGCTGGAACGAGGCCGGTGATTTGATGAGTGGTTTAAGGTCGACATATGACGGTCTGCTCGCTGATCCGGGTCAAATGGCGAAGTAAGGCGATTGAGCTTATCAAAGTGTCAATTCGTGTGGTCTTGTTCCGATGAAAATGGAATTTGCTTGATCCTGCAGACATATAGAACTGGCTGATTTGGGTATTTTACCCCAAAAAATGGATGGTCGACTTTACAGTGTCTTGGCCGGAAGTGCTGCGCTGGGTGTGTCCAGGGTAGTTTCTTTGAGCGTGCCATTTCTGACGCTTCCATGGACTCTTGGCTACCTTGGCGACGAGAGATTCGGTATTTGGATGGCTGTAACTTCGCTGATTACGGTGTTGGCGCTTGCCGAAGGCGGCGTGTCAAATTCGTTGGTGACCGCCACATCCCGCGCCAAGGCCAGGGATGATGGCGACGAGATTCGACAACTCGCAGGCGCGTCTTTCGCTTTGCTTGTGCCAATATCGGTAGCGATATTTGCCTTGGCATGGGTTTTTGTACCCATGGTTTCCTGGAAAACCCTGCTCAACATAAAGAATGATACGGCGGCCAGTGAAGTGCCTGATATCGTTATCATTCTGATTGCTGCTCTATCCTTCGGGTTCGTCTTCAATGTCACCGCGAAAATCAGAACTGGATTGCAGCAAATACCGCAGGTAAGCGCTTGGGAGATAGCATCAACTCTGTCCGCGGTGCCGGCGTTGATCGCAGTGATGTACCTCGAACTTGGCGCTCCATGGCTGGTTGCGGCCATGGTTGCTACACCTGTAGTTTTCAAGGGTTTGCACGCCGCGTGTTTTTTGCTCAAACACGAGAAGTACCGGCCAGTTCTGCGCGATCTGAGATTGACACAGCTGCGGGACCTCCTGGGTGGAGGAAGCATGTTTTTTGTGGTGGCAATGGCCAGTGCTGTCGCTGTCTCGTCTGACCAGTTGCTGATCGCGAGCTTCGTGTCTGCTGATGCTGTCGCGCCCTATAACGTTGCTTACCGCATTTTTGCGCTGCCGTTCATTATGACCAGCCTGGTTTTTTCTGCGCAGTGGCCGGTGTACGCTGATGCAGCTGTACGTGGGGATGTCGACTGGGTCCGTCGTTCGTTTGGCAAGACGCTGGCGCTGGCGGTATCAGTTGCACTGGTCTGCTCGATCGGGCTTTCCATTTTCATTGATGAGATCATTTACCTTTGGATCGGCAAATCACTAGAGATACCGGCAACCCTGACTTTGGCAATGGCTGTATATTCGGTTCTCATGGTGACGGAAGGAGCTTGTCGTTTTCTCATGTACAGCCTCGATTTGCGCCGTGAGTTGATCGTCCTCAGTCTCTTGATGATGGTAACCAATCTAT
>JABDRA010000329.1 GCA_013041995.1 Anderseniella sp.
GGCAACACGGGCATCGACGAAACTGCGGTCAAACTCGTCATAGCGGTACATGTTGGGTTCAGGAGTTACGTGCACGTTCATTGGTCCACAACCTCGCTTGTCGAAAATCCTTGAGCAGCTCGCGCCAGGTCAGCGCGCACTGTCGGGCCCAGCGCCCTGATGCGCTCGCGGATGTGTACAGGGCGGATGGCACCGCCTTCTCGCGACACCTCGACCAGATAGGCGCCCATGACGATGTTGGCGTGTTCGTCCTTCTGCGCTTCACCGAGTGCCACGAAGCCGGTGTCTTCACATTTCAGCACGGCAGCGGCATCAATGCCGCGCACCCATTCGTCATCCGCAGCGCGAAACACCGTATCGCCGGACAACACCTCGTTAGCGGTCACCACGTATTCACTGCAGTCTTCGGTTACATCGTTCATGACGCGATCCTTTGTTCTGCCGCGGCCTGGATCCGGACTTGCGCGTCCAGCACGTCGGAGCGCGCCGGGTCGAGACCGACATAGATGATTGCCGGGCCCTTGATGGCGCCCAGGGCGAGTGTCCTGGACAGCGTGGCAATGGTACCTACGGCTGTCTTCTGGTCGGAGCGAGTGCCGTTTTCGACCACGACGACGGGAGTGTCTTCGGCAATACCGGCCCCTAGCAACTGGCGCTGGATATGGCCTGCCTGGCGCACGCCCATATAGATGGAAAAGGCTGTACCGGGTTTGGCCAGGGCGGCCCAGTCATGATCCGCTGCACCGTCTCCGGCGGTGCCTGTCATCACGGTGAAGGCGCGGTTTTCACCGCGCCAGGTCAGCGGCAGGCGGATGGCAGCGGCACATGCCACAGCTGCGGTGATGCCTGACACCACCTCGACCGGAATACCGGCAGCAACAAGGGCTGTCTGTTCTTCACCGCCGCGGCCGAACATATAGGGATCACCGCCTTTCAGGCGCACCACCCGTTTTCCCGCGCTGGCCTGTTCAATGAGAATGCCGTTGATGCGGGTCTGGCTGACCGACGGTTTTCCAGGCGTCTTGCCCACATCAATGCGTTCCGCATCCCGGCGGGCATAGTCCAGAATGCCGGGCCCGACGAGACGGTCATAGACAATCACGTCCGCGTCCTGCAGGCGGCGCTGGGCTTTCAGGGTCAACAGGTCAGCATCACCGGGACCGGCACCGACAAGAGATACCGAACCGGTAGCCTCACCCCGCTCACCGGACAGCGCTTCATCTACTGACTGGTCGAAACCGGCTTCAGGATCACGCTCGAATGCGGCGCGGATGTCGCCGAAGAAGAACGAGCGCCAGAAATCGCGGCGCGGGCTGCCCTTGTCCAGCGCGCGGGCCACGCGTGGCCGCAAGGCAGAGGCCTTGTCGACCAAAGCGCCGATGGACGGCGGCAGCATGGCTTCCAGGTGGGCCTTGATGCCCTGCCCCAGAACCGGCGCTGCACCCTCTGTGCCGATGGCAATGGTCAGTGAACCGCGATCCACGATGGACGGCGTCAGGAATGAACACTTTTCCTGCCTGTCGACCACATTGACGCGGATACTGCGCTCGGTTGCAGCCGCATGAACCGCCGCCTCGTCAGCCTCGTCCAGGCCGCAGGCAAACACCAGCGAAGCGCCGTACAGGTCGTCAGCATCGAACTCGCGCGATATGAGACAGGCTCCGGCAGCATCGATTTCAGTGGAGAGTTCCCGTTCGGCAAACGGTGTAATGACAACAATCCGCGCCGGCGTCTTGGCCATCAGCCGCAGCTTCTGCGCCGCTTCAACCCCGCCACCGACAATAATGACGGTCTTTGCTTCAAGGTCCAGAAACACCGGATAATAGCGCATGTTCGTGTCGCTCCAGTTCGTTCGTTAAAACGATCAACTGGAATGACATATAGAACTGTTCGTTAAAAAGAACAAGTCGTTCTTTTGTGAGATTCAGGGGGCGTCACGCAGATGTGAGGGAAAGCGGGGCATGCGGAGGAGCCGTTTGAGTGAATCACTCAAACTTTATAGTCTTTATTCAGAACAACTTACCCAATTGGTGAACAGACTGACAACCGGATGACTGGGCCCGCCATTACAGAGAGCTTTAGACATTGGGCGTTCCGCTGAAAGACATGAAACCACCCAAGGGCGACAACCTTCGCCCGGGCCCGGCATTCTGGCTGGTGCTGATTGTCATAGGCGGCACGACCATATGGCAGAAAGCCAGTGGGCCGACGAAGCCGGTTACGGAGTTAATGCGGCAGTGTCTTCTCATGAGCCCTGACTTCAAGCGAACTGTTTGAACGGATCGCTCAAGCTTTATCATCCTTGTTCAGACCATTTTATTCATTCGCCAGGCAAGGTGGCTGATGAGTCGATCCATCCACACCCGGAGCTTGATCAGGTTGACAACTGCCAATCCAAAACACCGGTCTGCCGGTCTCCCTGCCCGGTCAAATCACCTGTTTCGGCTGGCAGCCGTCGCGATGGCCGGGTGTCTTATCTTGGTGCTGGCATCGCCGGTCAAGTCGGACTCGCGCCCGGCGTGGGCTCGGTTTTCCGGATCGTTCATGTCAACCGAAATGGCAGAGGTTACAGTAAAATTTGCCGGCTGGGTGTGTGACCTGCACAGGCACAACTGCTATTGGGGAAAAACATTCCGCGGTGACATGGTTGCAAGGAACCAGTCTTATCAGGATATCAGAATCCCCAGGGCATACATCTGGTCGGCCATGCCGTTTTCAAGGGACAAGAGAGGAAAGTTTCATCACGTCAAAGTTCTTCCTCAGACGATCGTGACAGACCAGCTTCATATCAAGGCAACACTCCCGGACATGGCCCCCTTGTCACTCACCTGGGACAATTGGGACACGATCAGGAATGATCTGGGGCCTCTTGACGTTTCCATAAGAAAGGTTCGACAAAGTAAGCGAGAAGACATTCGCAAGCTATCAATAGAGGCCGTCATCCGCACAACCGCAGATGGAGTAGACGCGCTCTACGCCATGAGAAAGTACGCTGAAATACGCAAGCGAGCCAATCCTGTTGATAGCTATCTGGGATATGAGTCATTCAATAGCGGCGGTTCTGCATATTACTACATCAGCGAAAATGATCGTGGTGAAACATCTATCATACAGTGTTGGGACCGTCCTCAAAAGGCATCCAAATCCAAGTACTGCACGCACAGCTTCCGCCTGAACGGAAAGCTAACGGC
>JABDRA010000332.1 GCA_013041995.1 Anderseniella sp.
AGCAACAACAGAGGTGCCGCGCAGGCAAACACGATCATACCGGTCTTGTCATCGCTTTCGTCCGCCTTGAACTCAGACCCGTCCAGCCGGATGAGCAGAAGCGGCAGGGAACCCACAACAATAAATCCGGCACCAATCAGAAACGGCAGCATGCCTTCAGTCCCCGCAAACGGCAGAATGGCGGTACCGGCGCCAAATCCCGCCGCCATGACAGTGGTATAGATGGCCGTCGTACGCCCTCTGTTTTCGTCTGCTGTAAAATGCATCAGCCAGGCTTCGGACAGCGAAAACAGGGCACCGGCTGCGGCCCCCAGCAAAAACCGGATAACAAACCAGGCCGTCAGGCTGGTGAACAGTCCCATCGCCAGTATCGTGGCTGCCAGACATGCCATGGCGATCCACGCAATCGGCGCACTGGATCTGCTGGCCACAAGCCGCGGCAGGACAAGCCCCATCACAATGATACCGAGCGGTGACATTGCCGCATTCAGTCCGATAATGCGCTCATCAACGCCGCGCGCCTCCAGCAGCAGGTTGAGCAGCGGATAGGTCAGTCCCATGGCAACGTCAGCACCGAACACCAGCGCGATGGCACCAATTACATTGCGCCTGGCAGTCAGGCCTGCGGGGCTGGTCTGGATCTGGTCGTTCAGGGCCATTTCACGGACGGTGGCATGGAAGACAGGATCGAATTGACGTTACCGCCGGTTTTCAATCCAAACAGCGTGCCGCGGTCATATAACAGGTTGAATTCGACGTAGCGCCCGCGCCGCACCATCTGTTCTTCGCGGTCCTGGTCTGTCCACGGCGTATCCACATTGGCACGCACGATGTCGCAATAGGCCGTCTCGAAGGCACGCCCGACATCCTTGGTGAATGCAAGATCCGCATCCCAGTCACCGCTGTCGAGATAATCAAAGAAGATGCCGCCGATGCCGCGCGGTTCATCGCGGTGTTTGAGCCAGAAATACTCGTCGCACCACTCCTTGTAGCGTTTGTAATCGGCTACGTCGTGCGCATTGCAGGCGCCTTCAAATGCGGCGTGAAATGCCACTGAATCCGGGTCTTCCTGTGTGCGCCTGCGCACCAGCACCGGGGTCAGGTCTCCGCCACCGCCAAACCAGGACTTCGACGTCACCACGAACCGGGTGTTCATGTGGGCCGTTGGCACATGCGGGTTCCAGGGATGGGCGATCAGCGAAATACCCGATGCCCAAAACCGTGGATCCTTGTCAGCGCCGGGCATCTGCTTGCGAAACTCTTCGGAAAACTCGCCATGCACGGTTGAACAGTGCACGCCGACTTTTTCAAACACGCGGCCTTTCATGATCGACATCACACCGCCACCGCCATCGTTGTCCCGGCTCCACGGTGTGCGCTCAAACCGCCCGGCCGGTTCACCGGCCATCGGGCCTGAGGAAAGTTCGTCCTCAATTTTTTCCAGGCTTGCGCAAATCTGGTCACGCAAGTTCTCAAACCACTGCCGTGCTTTGGCTTTGTTAGGTTCAAGGCGGGTGTGAATATCAGTCGACGTGTCAGTCATGAGCGAGACAATAATCCGGCATTGAGGGGTTTGGGAAGTGCGGCAAAAGCATAGCTGATGTTCAGCCTGCCTGCCACACAGTCTGGCGCAATGCCTCACCGGTGATCATCGCCGTAGCCACCGCCACGTTGAGCGACCGCGTGCCCGGTTGCATCGGGATGGATATCTGATGGGCAACACTGTCTCGAACGTGATCGGGAACGCCTGCACTCTCCCTGCCCACAAGCAATATGTCGTCGGCCTGGAAACCGAACGCCGTATATGCCGTTTCTGCGTGGGTGGTGGCCAGGACGATGCGCCTGGGTGACATTTCTGCCAGGAACGTTTCCCAGTCGGGCTGACGCACAATATCGGCCTGATCGATATAATCCATACCCGCACGCCGGAAGTCACGCGTGTTCCAGACAAAACCGGCCGGCTCGATGATGTGGATGGTCACCCCGAGGCAGGCAGCAAGGCGCACACTTGTTGCCGCATTCTGGGCGATGTCGGGTTGATAAAGTGCAATCTCGATCATGGTATCGACCTAAACAGGTTCTCCAGACTGGAACCAACACTTTGCGCCAACTGGGGCAAAGAGCCAGTCATAAATCTTCTACAGTAGGCGAAACCGTCAAGGAGACATTTATCATGTGTGACACCGATGCCAAAGGCACCGCCATCCCGACCGAATTCATCAACAATGACCGTGCACGGGTCACCGAATGGCGTTTTAAGGAACGTGGCGACAATACCGGCTGGCACCGTCACGAATACGACTATGTTGTCGTGCCGCTGTTTGATGGCACTCTCGAGATTGAAACGGAAGGCGGCAAGCGAACTGTCGGCGACATGAAAACCGGTATTCCGTACTTTCGCGAAGCCGGTGTCGAGCACGACGTCATCAACGGCAATGATTTCGAATGTGCATTCGTGGAGATTGAACTGATGAAGTAGCCCGTCGGCGAGACATGTCGGAATCCACCAATGCCAAATGGAATTGCTGTGGCGTTGGCATGGCGACTGTGTATCATCCGATGTTCGATAAACTGTCCAACTGACGAAACTAAAAACAGTGGACGTGCGACACTTCTTATCTAGACTTTCAACCGCACGAATGCCACAACCCGGTCCAATCTGTTCAGTGCCATGGCATAAATGTGGCGCATGTGAGCGGGTGGGGAATTTAAACAGGTAAGCCGAGCGAGGGGTAAGCCCGTGTCAACTGCTGAAGCACCAGACGAAAACCGTCGAGATTTTCTTTACATTGCCACCGGCGCGGTTGGCGCCGTCGGCGCGGCCGCCCTGGCCATTCCATTGATCGACCAGATGAACCCGTCAGCCTCCGTGCTGGCGCTGGCGTCGATCGAGGTGGACTTGTCTCCCGTTGAGGAAGGTCAGTCCATCACCGTGAAATGGCGCGGCAATCCGGTAATCATCCGGCATCGCACCGCCAAAGAGATCGAGGAAGCCAAGGCTGTCCCTGTTGCAGACCTGCCGGATCCGAACGCACGCAACGCCAATGTGGCGGACGGCAGCGAGGCAACCGACGAAACCCGCGTTGTAGACGGCAAGGAACAGTATCTGGGCCAGATGGGCGTTTGTACTCACCTTGGTTGCGTACCGATCGGAAATGAGGGCGAGTATGATGGCTGGTTCTGCCCGTGTCACGGCTCGCACTACGATACCGCAGGCCGCATCCGCAAAGGCCCCGCTCCAGAAAACCTTCCCGTGCCTGAGTACAAGTACTTGAGCGACGAGAAGATCCAGATCGGCTGAGGGAACAAATCATGAGCGGACATTCCACTTACAATCCGACCAACCCAGTCATGAAATGGGTCGACGACCGGCTGCCATTGCCAAGGCTGATGTATGACAGCTTCGTCAGCTATCCGGTGCCACGCAATTTGAATTACTGGTACACCTTCGGCGGTATCTTGATGATCATGATGGTCTCACAGATCATCACCGGCATCGTACTGGTCATGCATTACACGCCTCACGTGGATATGGCTTTCGATTCCGTCGAACACATTCGCCGTAACGTGAACTTCGGCAACGTCCTGCAGAAATGGCACGCCGTCGGTGCATCGTTCTTCTTTATCGCGGTTTATATCCATATTGCCCGTGGCATGTATTACGGCTCCTACAAGGCCCCGCGCGAAATTTTATGGATGCTCGGCGTCGCCATTTTCCTCGTCATGATGGCAACCGGTTTCATGGGCTATGTGCTGCCGTGGGGCCAGATGAGCTTCTGGGGCGCCAAGGTTATTACCAACCTGTTTTCGGCCGTACCGTTCTTCGGTGAGGCCATCGTGACCTGGCTCTGGGGCGGTTTCTCGGTGGATAATGCCACCTTACAGCGTTTCTTCTCGCTACACTACCTGCTGCCGTTCGTTCTGGTTGGCGTTGTCATCCTGCACGTCTGGGCGCTGCACGTGACCGGCCAGAACAATCCGACCGGTGTTGAAGTCAAGTCCGGTCAGGACACGCTTGCGTTCACGCCGTTCGCTACCGTCAAGGACGCGTTCGCATTATGCGTATTTTTCATCGTGTTCACGGTATTTGTATTCTTCCTGCCGGACTATCTCGGCCATTCGATCAATTATGAAGAAGCCAACCCGCTGGTCACACCTGAGCACATCGTTCCTGAATGGTATTATCTGCCGTTCTACGCGATCCTTCGGGCTGTCCCGGACAAACTGCTGGGTGTCATCGCCATGTTCGCCTCGATCCTGGTGTGGTTTATTCTGCCCTGGCTCGACACGTCAAAAGTGCGTTCTGCCACCTACCGGCCGATTTTCAAGCAGCTGTTCTGGCTGTTGATGATCGACTTCTTCATCTTAGGTGTCGTCGGTGCCAACCCGCCCGAAGGCTGGTGGATCACCGTTGGCCAGATCGCAACTTTCTACTACTTCTTGCACTTCCTCGTTCTGCTGCCGCTTGTCGGACTGCTTGAAACCCCCAGACCGTTACCGTCGTCCATATCGGATGCGGTGCTGGCGAAGAACGCCGACAAGCAGCCTGCAGCCCAGCCGGCTGAGTAACAGCAGTATTCAGGAGATAACCAGATGAAGACGACAAAAACACTCCTTGCTGCCATTGCTCTTGGAACCTCCCTGGTTCTGGGCGGCACGGCTGCCATAGCGGCAGGCAAGCAGCACATTGCGGAAGACATCGACTTCTCGTTCGAAGGTGTGTTCGGCAGTTTCGACCGGGCACAACTGCAGCGCGGCTTTCTGGTGTACAAGGAAGTCTGCGCTGCGTGCCATTCGATGAACTTGATGAACTATCGCAATCTGGCGCAGCCCGGCGGACCTGAACTGTCAGTAGATCAGGTGAAGGCGATTGCTGCAGAATCGACCATCATGGACGGTCCCAACGCCGAAGGAGAAATGTTTGAACGCCCAGGGTTGCCGGCTGACAAGTTTGCAAGCCCCTTCCCCAACAGGGAAACTGCGATGTCTGCCAATGGTGGTGCCTATCCGGTGGACCTGTCGCTGATTACCAAAAAGCGCGAAGGCTTCCATTACCCATGGTATGTATCGCCGTTCATCAAGCTGGTGAAGGGCAATGGCGGGCCGGAATACGTTCGCTC
>JABDRA010000336.1 GCA_013041995.1 Anderseniella sp.
ATTGCTGGCCTTGCAGGAGCGCGCTAAGAGCGGCCTGGGCCAGCTCGTCGACGTGTCATTGTTCGACAGCGGCCTGTCGGTGTTGCATCCTCATTCAGCCAACTATCTGTTCACCGGTGACCTGCCGGCCAGAACCGGCAACGCCCATCCGAATATCACGCCTTATGATACGTTTGAAACGGCAACGGGGCCAATTTTTCTGGCGGTCGGTTCTGACAGGCAGTTTGCGAAACTATGCGAACTGATCAAGCTTCCCGGTCTTGTGGGAGATGAGCGCTTCACAACCAACGCCCAACGTGGCCAGCACAGGAGTGAGTTGAAGCGCGAGCTTGAAGCTGCGCTTGCAGGTCTGGAGGTTGACACCCTGGCAGACCGGTTGATCCGCAATGGCGTACCTTGCGCGCCTGTATTGAACCTCGCTCAGGCGTTCGATCATCCGCAGACACAGCACCGGAACATGGTCTGGCAGGATGACAACTACCGCGGCGTGGGCGCGCCTGTGCGCCTGTCCAGATCACCGGCCAGCCTCAGGCTGAAACCGCCCAAATTGGATGATTGACGTTTTAGTTTTAGTCTATGCGCGCAGCTCCCATGTCATCCAGGATGGTATAGACGGCCGGCACGATGAACAGCACCAGCACGGTGGTGGCCATGAGCCCAAAGGCGAGGCTTGTTACCAGTGGAATCAGAACCTGAGCCTGCAGGGAGGTTTCGGTCAACAGCGGCATGAGCCCGACAACCGTGGTGAGTGACGTCAGCAGGATTGCCCGGAACCGGGCGCCGGCTGCCAGTGGTGCCGCCTCTGCCACGGATTTGGTATCACCGTGATAGTGCTTGATGAAATTGACCAGCAGAATCGAGTCGTTCACCACAATACCGGCCAGCGCCACAAACCCCAGCATTGACGGCATGGTGAAATCAAGCCCCAGTAGCATGTGCCCGCCAATCGCACCGATAAAGGCGAACGGGATAATGATCATCACCACCAACGGCTCGATGTAACTGCGAAACTGGAACGACAGCAGCAGATAGACCCCGATCAGTCCCAGCACAAATCCGCTCAGCATCGAGGCTTGCGTTTTTGCAGCATCGGCATTGGCGCCTTCGAAAGTTGACGAGACACCCGGATGTCTTTGTTTCAGTTGCGGCAGGAACTTGTCCCTGGTGTCGGCCAGTATCTCGGTTGAATTTCCCAATCGGCTGTCAAGTTCACCCTGGATGGTGACGGTGCGGCGTCCGTCCACGCGGCGGATACGGGAAAACCCGCGGCCGTTTTCAACCGTGGCGACGACGCTCAGCGGAATCTGACTGCCGTCCGACGCTGTGACGGTGAATGTGTCCAGATCGGCCAGTGAATCCGAACTGGCGGCATCGAATTTCACGTTGATCTCATAGCTTTCTGCGCCTGATTGAATCTCATCAACCTTGAAACCGTAAAAACTGGAGCGGATCTGGTCGGCAATCGTTCGCCCGTCTACACCCAGTGTAGCTGCTCCGTCACGCAGCGTGATGCGCAGTTCCGGTTTTCCCGGCCGCAGGTCATCGGTAATATTGTAGACACCCGAATAGCGCCGCAGCCAGGTCGCCAATTCTTTTGCCGCGGCGGACAATTCCGTCAGATCGTTGCCCAGCAGCCGGATGTCGATGGCGCGCCCGCCGGGGCCAAATGTGCCTTCGGTAAAGTTCAGGGTGACGACGTCTGCGAGTTCGCCGGTTTCGACACGCCACTGCTCAATCACATCGGCGATCTGCGAGGTCCTGGTTTCGGAATCAAGCAGATCTGCAATCACTGTCGCCACATGAGGCCCTGTCTCGCCGGCATCCGAGTTGAAATTGAACCGATGGGTGATGTTCCGCACCAGTTGCTGGCCGTCCGGTTGCTTTGGGGTGAGGTTGGCGTTCACCGTCTCCAAAGCCTGATCGATGCGGGCGACAACCGCCTCGGTGCGCTCAAGAGGCGTTCCCTGAGGCATCATGATGCGGGCTTCCATGACATTGCCGTCCAGGTCCGGAAACGGCGAAAACTTGATCAGGCCGCCGACCATTGCACCCACTGCAAGAAGCAGGACGCCGAAAGCGGCGCCAAAGGTCAGATACCGCCAGGCAACTGCCAGCCTTGCCAGGGGAACTATGATGCGGTCCCGGAGCCAGTTGACACCCGCATCGACAGCCTGCTGGACGCGGCCCTGTTTTGAACCTGATTTCTCAAGTGCGTGATACAAATGGTTGGGCAGAATGAGAAAAGCTTCGACCAGTGAGACGATCAGCACGAACAGCATGACCACCGGTACGACACGCAGAATCTGCCCGATGTCTCCTTCCAGAAATGCCAGCGACCCGAAGATGCAGGCGGTTGTGGCAAACGACGCGAACACCGACGGCAGCACCTGGCCGGCACCATCGATGGCTGACTGCTTCGCTGAACTGCCGGTTGCATCCTTGCTGGCAATGTTTTCGGCAATCACGATGGCATCATCCATCAACAGCCCGATCACGATCAGCAGACCGACCATGGTGAGCATGTTGATGGAGTATCCCACCAGCACCATCAGGAAAAACGCTCCGGCGAACGACACCGGCAACCCGGCCGTGACCCAGAACGAATAGCGAAATCCGAAAAACAGCCAGAGCACCAGAAACACCAGCGCAAGTCCCAGAACGGCGTTGTTGATCAGCAGGCGAAGCCGGTCGGAAACGATTGATGAGACGTCATTGGTGACGGCCATCTTGAC
>JABDRA010000341.1 GCA_013041995.1 Anderseniella sp.
CTGCAGAACCCGGCAACATCGACTTCTTCAGCCCGCATAGTCGGCTCGAGCCCGGCTTGTTTGATTAAAGCTGCTGGATCACCTCCCAATGCTTTCAGGCTGGAGCGCAACATCTTGCGCCTTTGTCCAAACGCGGCAGCCGTCACCTTTTCCAGTACGGCTACATCACAATCAACCAGCGGTTCGGCCCGTGGTGTAATATGGACAATGGACGATGTGACCTTGGGTGGTGGTGTGAATGCTTGCGGGGAAACGTCAAACATTTTCACAGCATCGCTGCGCCATTGCGAAATGATCGACAAGCGCCCATAGGCATTGTCTCCGACGCCGGCGCAAATTCGATGCGCCACCTCCTTTTGAAACATCAACGTCAATGATGACCAGAACGGTGGCCAGGAATGTCTGGTCAGCCAGCCGGTCAGCAGCGGGGTTGCAATATTATAGGGCAGGTTGGCGACAATCTTCACAGGTCTTTGACCGGCGATTGTTTGCCAGTCGGCAGTTAAAGCATCACCGTGCATCACCGTCAGCTTGCCAGGCCAGGCAGCGGAAATTTCAGCAAGTGCCGGCAAGGCACGCTCATCACGCTCAATTGCCACAACCTTGTCTGCACCTTCCATCAGTAAGGCTCTGGTCAGGCCACCTGGGCCGGGGCCTACTTCAATTATCGTGAAGCCCTCAAGAGAACCGGCTGTGCGGGCAATTCGCCGTGTCAGATTGAGATCGAGCAGGAAGTTCTGGCCAAGGCTTTTTCTGGCTGACAGCCCGTAACGGTCTATGACCTCGCTAAGGCGGGGCAGGTTGTCATCTGCTGTGTCATTCATGAAGCATGCGATGACACGAGATCTTGCGCCATGTGCTTTGCCAGGGTCATGCGTTCAGCCTGCATCAGGGCAGCGATGAAACTGGACGGATTGGCATTGCCGGTGCCGGCCAGTTCCAGCGCGGTGCCGTGATCAGGCGATGTCCGGACAAATGGCAGGCCCAGTGTCGTGTTGACACCCTCATGAAAACCGATGGCTTTGACCGGTATCAGTGCCTGATCATGATACATGCACAAGGCGACATCATAGGTCTCGCGAGCTTGCTCGTGAAACAGTGTGTCGGCCGATACCGGACCGAAAGCGGATATGCCGGCCTGCTGGAGTTGTCTGACAGCCGGTGCGATGATGTCCCTGTCCTCAAGGCCGATGGTGCCGTTTTCGCCAGCATGCGGATTTAGTCCTGCTATCGCGATGCGTGGTTGGGCGATATCAAAGTAGCGATTCAGGTCGCGGTCTATGACCTGTGCCTGGGCAACAATGGCGGCACCGGTTACTGCCGATGATGCCTGTGCAAGCGGAATATGAACGCTGAGAGGGATCGTGCGAAAATCGCCGGCAGACAGCATCATGACCGGTTCGGCCGGGTGGCCTGCCTCAACAGCGAGATGCGCCAGATAATCAGTGTGGCCTTCGTGCCTGAAGCCCGCCTGGTAAAGTGTTTCCTTGTGAATGGGGCCGGTCACAATTCCCGATACCTCGCCGGCAAGTGCCAGCTTCACAGCCATATCCATCCATTCGATAACCTGCTTCGCCGAATTTGATGATGGAGTACCTGCTTCAGATTCATGTTCAAGTGGCACGTCAAGCACCGGTAGCCCGCGCTCAAACACGTCCCGGATTTGCGAAGCGTCGGTGACCGGGATGATTTCGGCCGCAGAAAGCTTTGCCAGTTGGGCGCGATGGCGAAGCGTCCTTGCACAGCCGATGACGCCGAACGCAGGTAGTGCACGACCCGCTGATTGCAGATAGCTTGAAAGTATGATGTCCGCGCCGATACCAGCCGGTTCGCCCATCGTTACGATCAGGGGGCAGGGTGAGGTTTTGTTGGTCATTGCCGTCCGGTTCAGCTTGTCGAGTTTGATATCCAGGGTCCTGGCCCTAGGGTCTGAAAGCCGGGTCCTTGTAGTCAATGAAGCTCTCTTTACGAGCTTCTGCCATCGCCTGTTGTATCACAGCTTCGAACCGTTCATTGCGAAGGGAAGCCTTGACCTGTTCACGGCTTGGCCGGGGCGGTTCAATTTTCCGGGTGCCGCAGTTTGCAATCAGCCGGACGCCTGATGGTCCGCGGATCGGACCGATCATTTTGCCGGTGCCTGCCTGGCGAAGCGCTTTCTGCAAAGGAGGCGGTAACTTGCCAAGATCGGCTTCAATGCGCTTGCCCAGCTTGACGTCGAACACATCCTTGCTGGCCGCCTTTATCGACCTGCAACCTTTGTACCGCTGCATGATCTGTTGAGCTTCGATGCTACGGGCGTAAACCAGTTGCTGGCGCATGGCTTCGGTGGTTTTCCCCACCGGCAGGTCAACCTGCTGAAGCGTCACGACGGTAACAGGTTTCAGACGCGGATCCGAAAGGATCTCATTGTATTTTGCGTCCACGGTTGCTTCGTCGATCTCGATTTTTGTGTCAGTCTTTTGTTGAGACATGACCCAGCGAATATACAGTGTGCCTTCAATCTGATTTTTCAGAGTGCCTTCATTGACACCTTTTTCCGCAAGGCGTTTTTCCAGGTCAACGCGCGATACATTCATCCGCTTGACCATGTTGTTAATGCGGTCTTCCAGGTCTTTCTTCGGAATTTCGAATTTCATCTGGCTGGCTTTGGATTTGGCAACCTTTTCGTTGACCAGCGTCCCAAGAATTCGCTTGCGGGTTGGGAAATCGGTGGTGAGCCGGCTACCCAGTGCATTCTCAAGATTGATGCGCTGGGAAATATCAAAATTGGTGACGGGAAGATCATCGACGGTGGCCGCAACACCTTGGGCGTTTTTCAGGCTGACCTTCTCTATGCCATTTGATGGCCGCGCACCTGCCAGTGCTGCGTCTGTGGCACCAAGTGTTGAGTTGTTGACAAGTGCATTGGCTGGTTGCGCTCCACTGGCGCTCTGGCCCGGAGGAGTGGCAGTTGCCGCAGGACCAGCGGCAGGCTTGTCGTCACCGAAGTAATCGTACAGATCAACCTGTTGCCCGCACCCAGCCAGCAACAGCATGACAGCTGTCAAAGTGCCGGCTGTCCGGATTGGTTTTGCAGGGCCAGCCGGCCGCAGCGTTTTCATGGTTCCACCTGTTCTTTATTCACCCGACACGCTCGTCCCGAAGGACGTGCTGCCAAGTGTAACCAGCTCAACATCGAGAAGGAACGAACGGTCCCTCACAAGATCGCGATCAGTCAGGAACTCTTCCTTGTACCGGAACCTGACTTTGGCGCAGTCACAGTTGAAGCCGACACCAACATAGCGATCAATGAATTTGTCATCGTCGATATCATATCGACCACCGCCAAATACACTCACACCCCGTCCCAGATTAAATTCGGCTGATCCCCAGATTTGCTGGAGATCGTCCGGACGACCGTAAGCCACCGCCTTGTCCACTTTCACGTAATTCAGGGCAGTTTTAAGGCGTGAGAAGGTGGCACTTATGCCGATATCCTGTTCGCGGATTGACAGGGTTTCCTGATCAAAGCGGGCCTGATAACTCAACTTGTAGTACTCGTCCGGTTGTAGCCACACCGCTGCAACCAGGTCTGATACCGTCTCGTCGAGGCCGGACCCCGTGACAAAGCTGTTTTGCCCGGCAATGTGATAGGACTGTCCGAAACTTGCATTGAAGGATCCGCCGTTCTCAAATCCAAGCGTGTACAGGAAGCCCGCGTTTACACGGGTGCCGCCTTCATAGCGGTCATTGCCTGTGAAGCGGTTTTCGAGGAACAGATTGGATGTGGCATAGTTCAGCGAGATCGCGTCCTCGTTGCCCCATTCCGAGGTATCACCTTCGCCCCTGGACGAGATAATCTGTGCGATAGGCGTGAGCACATGGGTGCCCATACCGTCGACCTTCAGCAGCGGCATGCGAATGTCCACGCCACCTGAAGGCAGGATACGTCCGTCTGTCACTTCACCGAAAGCAGGTGACGAATCCGGATTGTCCACCTCTTGCTCTGGAACACCGTTTGACAACAGCAAATCACCGCGCAGGCGGCCAAACGGCGTAATGATCACTCCAGGGTCTGTGACAATCTCTTTGCGCCAGTGCAACTGGGTTGTAGCGCGCAACTGGCGCGTACCCTGCACCACGTCAATAGTCTGTGGATTGGTGTCGTAAGCGACAAAGGCATCTTTCCGGAAGATACTGTAGACATCCGTACTCAGGCCCAGCTCACCGCCAAGCACAGGAACATCGAATGTGTAATCGTGCCGGAAGTAGGGCGCTGCTGTCGGGAAAGTATCCTGCTTGTCGGTTTGCAGCAGACCCTGGAATTTGTATGCCCGCACCGTCGCATAGTTACGGTCGTGAATCCCATCCAGGTAAATATAGTTTACGATCTCGGTACGCTCATCGAAATCATATTCACGGCCAAACGTGTCGTCGGAAACGACGGTACCGTCCCAGCCCCACGACCAGCGCTTGTTTATGTCGAACTTGCCCTTGGTCCGAACCCAGCCGCGCCAGCGCTCATTGCCCGGTGACGGAAGATCATCGGGATTGAACTGATAAACGCCCACGCCCTTGATGGAATACTGGCCATTGGCAAGGCGGTGCCGGAACTCCGCCCCCAGCAAAGGACCCTGTTCCGTCGTGAACTTCGGCAGAAGCGTCAGATCTGCATTTGGTGCGATATTCCAGAAGTAGGGTTGTTCATAGCCATAACCGAACACGGTGGAATGACTGAAGCGCGGTATCAGCAGACCGGATTTGCGTTTCACGGTGGGATCGGGGTGCGACAGATACGGCCAGTAGAACACCGGCACGCCCAGAACTTCCAGGCGAGCGTTTTTGTGTTCGATAATGCCTTCACGTTCGTCATGAACGGATTCGCTGGCCACGAGCTGCCATGCCGGTGTTCCGTCATCGGTCACGCAGCTTCTGCAGCGGGTATAGGTCGTACGCTCATAGACTGTCAGATAACCGTCACGCCGTTTGGCGTAGTTGGCCGTCACGATGGCTTCATTGGTCAGCAGCAGGCGAAGGTGTTCGGCAAAGCCGTCACGGAAACGGTTCTGCAACTGCAGAATGTCGGCTTCGAGAATGTTGCCGCCCGGCTCGCGCATTCTGATTTCGCCTTCAGCGCGCATGGTATCGGTATTCCGGTTATAGGTAACCTTCCTGCCGATGAGTATGTAGTCGCCGTAAGTCAGAACCACATCGCCTGTCGCGATTGCATCTCCGGTCCGCTCATCAAAAACGATCTGATCGGCATCTACATCAACCCGGGTGCCTTTCGGCGGTGTCTTGCGGGAAGTCCGGGGCAGTTTTGAAAAGTCCGACTTGCCGCTCGTAACCGACTGCGCCTGCGCCGGGGTAGTCGATGCGCCCAGGCTGCCGATGGCCATCACGGCGACCAGTGCCACAGCGGCAGTAGCGCGCACGAGCGCCGGCACGCGTGCACCCTCATGCGCACGCGCGCATGAAGCCTGTTCCGCAGAACCATATCTGGGCCATTGTGCTATTCCGTTATTCCCCTGTATCCCACTTGCCGTTCACTGCGCCATCCTCCGGCTGTTTCCCCTCATTTCACCGTACCGATCGTCCCAAAGACCGGATGCGAAATTTATGCCAGACCGGCGCAAGCAAACGCCCGCACAATCAAAATCATTGCACCGATAAACTTTTAACCTGTTTTGCCATGCAATGAGAAGGGCTTGACAGCAGTTTATTCGTAAATTTCGCACCGCGATTCGGTACCTGACAGCAGTCTGGTAAACACATGGTGAACAGGTTGTCGCGTATGGGACAAACAGCCAGTATGACAGACCATTGCAAGCACCGGAACAGGCCGCTACTAATTGGCGTTCAACAAGGCTCTGCCTGACTTTCTCACATCTTCCTTCTCTTTCACAGGATTCTCCAATGAAAATCAGTTTTTCCACCTTTTCAGCCCCAAAATCGGGTGTCGCAGTTGTGTTGGCAGGTGAGGGCGGTAAATTGTCCGAAGATGGCAGCAAAATCGACAAGGCCGTAAACGGTGCGATCAGCAAT
>JABDRA010000343.1 GCA_013041995.1 Anderseniella sp.
GCTTAAAACAGCTGGTGAACCAACCGCCCCGATTTGTGCATGCAAGCCGTTGAACAATAACGGATCGGGGTTTCGAAAGAGTAACTTTCCTTGCTGCAATTTGTATTTGAGCACCATCGGTTCATTTTGACCGATGGTGCTCTAAATATATGGAAACGATCAGCTTTTCGGTTTTTCCTGGTTCGACCGGAAACCATCCCGGCCCCAGGATCAGCCCAGCATTTCGGCTGATGCCTTTCTGACTGCTTTTTCCACTTTCTCATAGGCCTTGACCTCGATCTGGCGTATGCGCTCACGCGACACGTCAAATTCCTGAGAGAGATCTTCCAGGGTCAGCGGATCTTCCGACATGCGGCGGGCCTCGAAAATGCGACGCTCACGCTCGTTCAGTCCATTCATGGCCTGATGCAGCAGTTTCGACCGCATATCCTGTTCTTCGCTCTGTTCATAGGCGACATCCGGTGTTTCCGTATCGTCGACCAGCCAGTCCTGCCACTCGCCACCGGCTTCACCGTCTTTCGACAGCGGTGCGTTGAGCGATGCATCACCGCCCAGCCGGCGGTTCATCGAAATCACGTCTTGTTCCGGAACACCGAGGCGGGTTGCGATCTCGGTTACCTGGTCGGGCTTGAGATCACCGTCTTCCAGCGCCTGGATCTGGCCCTTCACCTTGCGCAGCTTGAAGAAAAGCTTCTTTTGGCTGGCGGTCGTGCCCATTTTGACAAGCGACCATGAGCGCAGCACATATTCCTGGATCGAAGCCTTGATCCACCACATGGCATAAGTTGCCAGGCGGAAGCCTCTTTCAGGTTCAAAGCGTTTGACTGCCTGCATGAGCCCGACATTGCCTTCGGAAATGACTTCTGAGACCGGGAGGCCATAGCCGCGATAACCCATGGCGATCTTTGCCACCAATCGCAGATGGCTGGTGACCAGCTTGTGTGCCGCGTCACGATCTTCGTTGTCGCGCCAGTTTTTCGCCAACGTATATTCTTCATCTGGCTGGAGCATGGGAAACTTGCGGATTTCCTGCAAATAACGCTGCAAGCCATTTTCACCGGACAGCACCGGGAGATTGCTACCTGTGGTTGCCATTTTTGTACCTTTCACCCCTGTAGAAGAGGTATTATCTGCCCTGACTTGATTCTAGATATGGGCACTGAGGTTGCCAGTTTAAAGGTTTTCACGGCGAAACCGGATTACAGTTTGGTCATGAATGGGCGAGTAATTTACGTTTACGTAAAGATCAAATTTTGTCCATAAGTTCCCGCATGTCATCTGGTAACGCAGACCGGAACGACATTGGATCACCAGAGCCGGGGTGCTCGAAGCCAAGGGTTTCCGCGTGCAGGGCCTGGCGCGACAGGTTGGCAAGGCTCTCACGGGCTGCATCATTGAGTTTGTTGGCCGATGCGGTGTGGCTGGAGCCATAAACTCTGTCTCCCAGCAGCGGATGGCCGATATGTGCCAGGTGAACCCGAATTTGGTGGGTCCTGCCGGTTTCCAGCTGGCAGCGCACAAGTGAGGCTACCGGGTCACTGGAGCCGGCCGGCAGTGGGCGTACGGTTTCATAATGTGTGATGGCCCTGCGGCCGCCGGATTTTACCACTGCCATCTTGATCCGGTTTGCAGTACTGCGGGCGATGAGGGTGTCGATAACGCCGCGACGCGGTTGAGGCTCGCGCCACACTATAGCGAGGTATTGCCTGGATAACCGACCATCGCGCCCGTGCGCAGAGAACTGCTCTGACAGCGCACGGTGGGCTTTGTCGGTCTTGGCGACAACCAGCAAGCCGGATGTCTCCTTGTCCAGGCGATGAACGATACCGGGACGTTTGACGCCGCCGATACCTGACAGGCTGTTGCCGCAGTGGGCAATCAGGGCGTTCACGAGTGTGCCGGTCCAGTTGCCTGGACCTGGATGCACAACCAGCCCGGCGGGCTTGTCGACAACAACGATCTGGTCATCTTCATGCACAATGTTCAGCGCAATGTTTTCCGCCTGTGGTTTGGGGTCTTCTGCTTCGGGAAGAACGACACAAACAACAGATCCGGGTTTGACCTTGAATGAGGCGTCGACTATTGATGTGCCGTCCACGTTCACATGGCCTTGCGATATAAGCATCTGGAAGCGGGCACGGGAATGGTCTTCACTGACCTGACCGAGTAATTTATCCAGCCGTTCAGTGGCTGGTCCGTCGTGGGTCAATTCGAATTTTTCTTCCGGATCGGGCATGGTCAATAATCAGGTTTCAAAACAGGCAGCAAAGTCAGATGATGATGATGACCTGCCGGTGGGAGATACACCGGGGTTTATCTTTCTGAAGATTGCCGTCTATACGATGGGTTTGATGATAGTAGCGGGTTTTGCGTTTCTTATCTACACGCTGGTCAACCGGGCAAGTACACTGCCACCTGCGCTGGTGAGCGCGGATGAGGCGATAGAACTCGTAGTTGGGCCAGGCGAAACAGTGCAGTCTGTATCGTTGAACCGGGGGTCACTTGCGATTCATGTGCGCCGCCGGGATGGCAGTGATGCGATCATTGTCTACAGCCTTGCCAGGCAGGGCATCGTGCAACGCCTCAACATCAAACCGCAATGAAAACCCGACCACCAGCCAGGTGCTGCATGGTATTTTATGAACTGCCGGGCGCATCGCTGTGCAGCGCACGAATGCGTTGTGCCAGCGAGATGATGTTATTGTTTCCCGCACCGGTTCCAGCTGTCAATGTCTTGCCGGTTGGTTGATTATCGTCCTGCGCGACCGCGGTTACGTCCATCGATGAACCCGGCAGCTTGACCTCGGCCATGGCTACTGGTTCGGCCTTCTTTGAGTCAGCCGTTTTGGTGTCGGCAGGTTTGCCAGACGCAGGCTGTTCCGATTTTCTAGCAGGCTTTTCCTTCGGTTGATCAGCAACCGGATTCGCGTCATCGGCATGTTTCTTTGCGGTTTTTTCCCTGGCGGCGTTTTCAGGTTCGGTTTTTGATTTCGCCTTGCCGTTTGTGTCGGCTTTTGACGCTGTTTTTTTGGCTGAAGCTGCCTTTTCGCTGTCCGGCTTTTGCGATTTGTCGGGATTTTCGGCTGCGCTATCATCCATGCTCAGGCCGGTATTATTCTTATTCCACATCTCGTTCAATCGGGACAGTTCTTCGGTCAGATTTTCGGTTTCGCGTTCGGTTTCAATTATCTTCCGCTCGAGTTGCTCACTCGCGTTCGCCTGACCGGACTTGATCAGTATGTCCTGATTGGGAGTTGTCGATTTTTCGTCCGTCTGCTTGGATTTTGCCTTGCTGGAAGCAGCAACCCTGGCATCGGCCTCGCGTGACCTGTTTATCTGCTCACGCAAGATTGCCAGCTCATCCTGCTGCACAGACAAATCCTGGCGCTGCTCGTCAATTTGTTGAGTGAGGGCGTTCATTTCCTCAATACGCTGCCGCAATCTTTCCTGCGCATTTTCGAATTTTGATGAAGCCATTCCCGTCAGATCAGCAGTTGCTGGAGGGTTGTCGCTCTTGAGCGTTTCGATGATGAACCACTGATCGGAGACCTTGGCTTCGGCGACCTTCAGCTTGCTTTGCAATTCGATCGAAATTTCTTCCTTGGCCTGCATCAGGTCCTTTGCCTGCTGGAGCAATTCGGTACGGTCCGTCAGTTCACGTTCGAGTGCCGTTATCTGCAACCGCAGATTGTCAGCGTCTTCATCGCGCTTGGTCAGCTCTTCGTCGCGCCGTTTGATTTCATCGGCCAGGTGTTCGATGCGGTTCCTGTTCCTGGATGCTTCAGCCATCTGTTCAGCCATGCGGGTTTTCAAATCATCGAGCCGCAATTGCAGGCGCCGGCCCTGCATGGCGTACTCCGCCTTCAGCCGGTCGCGGTCTGCCCTGAGTTCGGCAATGGCGGATGGTGCGCGACGTTCAACGCGGCGTTTTCCGAGACTGACCGCATAAGTCCAGAGCCCGCGTACAACCAGCAAACCGACCAGAAGCGCACCTACAAATCCCAGTGCAACCAGCATGATAGTCTCGATTTGAGACATGAGTCCTCCCGAGGCAATGACGGTACAATTGTCGGATGGGACCCATAATATGCGGTATGCCACAAACGACTAACAAATGGTAATTCCTGCAATCTGCATGTCGACAGAGATTAACAGAACGTTAACCGTAATACACTGCACGATTGGTGTGAAGGTTAATTGTACGGGTAACCCGTATTTATCGCAGTGAAAACCACCCGCGGCTCAAAAACCACATGCCTGGCCCCGAGATCTGGTGCCGTTGCACAAGGGAAGGGTTGGATGGGAAGGGCGAGACGGCAATGCCGAAAACAGTCTTGCCCATCCCGTTGAGGTGCTTTTGCGCATGTAACCGCATCAAGTACTAAAACGGGTTCAAAGTAGGGTATTCCGTGTATTTCAGATACCCGACATTGGCTCCAAGACGAGCTCCGACACCGGTACGGATCGGTGCCAGTTTAAGCTCATCGTTTGACTGGAAGTTTACGCCCAGCCCGCCGACCATATAGGCGGAACCCTCAATGCCGATGAAACGGTCATAAATCTGTCTTTCCCGGTATATGTTGTAAACCAGAACCAGCACGCGCGATCCGTTACCGCCCAGGTCAAAACCGACAGACGGGCCTTGCCAGTAAACCTTTTTGCGGGTGCCGTCCTTCATGAATAGAATGCCCTCCCCGTAGCGCAACCCGCCAAAGAACGCGCCAGAAGCCTCTTCACCGATAATATAGCCGGACGGCCTGCCTGCCTGCGAAAATACGGTCTCGACAGCCTTGGCAACTCCCTTGGTGGTCGTGCCGAACCAGCGATGACCGCCGTCGACAATCTCTTCCGGGCTGTATGTGCCTGCGTCGGACTGATCATATGCAGAACGAGAATAGTAGGCGCCGTCATCGACATCTGAACCGCGCGCCTGGGCGCGGTTTTCCATGGCTGACAGTGCCGATAATGCTGTGATGGAGAGGCTCGCAAACGCAGCGAGCGCGAGGATACGTTTCATATGTTTTACTCACCTGATACTGACAAACTCAAACAACTGCCCAGCCATCAAGGACAGTGACCAAAATTCAGTATGCGCGATGATGCGTTAATGGAGCGTATACGATTAACAAAATCTTGCCGGGACAGCAGATTAAGAACCCGTTCAGCATCCCGGTTCAGCAACCGGTCGCCGACACCGATGCAATGAACGCCGGGTTGTCGAAACCGCGGCCTGCCTTGCCATACCGAAGCAGCTCTCCCGTTGCCTCAAACACCTCGCCACCTGCCGCAGCCAGGACGGCGTGGCCCGCAGCGGTATCCCACTCCATCGTACGGCCGAAGCGCGGATACAGGTGCGCCTTGCCGCTGGCCAGCAAGCAGAACTTCAATGACGAACCGGCCGGTACGATTTCGGCAACATCACGTTGCGCCAGCCAGGCGTCGGTTTTCTCATCGCGATGAGACCGGCTGGCAACCACCTTTATACCTGATGCCGGCAATGCGGGACACACAATGCGTTTCAGTGCCGGAGTGTCGGGAAAATTCTCGTCAGCTTTCAGTGCGGTTTCAAAAGCGCCCGAACTCATCTCGCCTGCATACAGTGTGGACAAGGCAGGCGCATAGACCACGCCGGCAATCGGGGCGCCATCGCGCACAAGTGCGATGTTGACGGTGAACTCGCCGTTGCGACTGATGAATTCGCGGGTGCCGTCAAGCGGGTCCACCAGGTAGAATTCACGGGTGACTTCAGGCGTCGCACCTGCGGACACGGCTTCTTCTGCGATGATGTTGGCAGTCGGATCGATTGCCGTCAGGCCGTCGAGAATAATCGCTTCTGCTGCGACATCTGCCTCGGTTACAGGTGAGGCGTCTGCCTTTGTGGCAACCTCGAAATCATCATTGTATATTTCCATGATGCGTGCGCCTGCGGCATGTGCAGTTTTCATGAGTGACAACAGGTGTCGTGAGGGTTGCAAGTTGGTCATGAAGTTGATTCGGCTCGCGTTTTCACAATTTTGACTTTGCCGTAAACCAGGCGCTGGATGTTCTGTAGTTGAATTGTTGAGTCGGAACAAGGCGTTGTTGCAATCGCAGACTGCCGGGTTGGCAGGACTTGGCCCACCCCGCTAGACTCAAGTCTGAAAACCACCACAAGACAACCTTGAGAGGGGCCCTATTTCATGAAGTTCAACGCTGTGTTGAGTGATCTCGACCTTGCAGCATTGTTATGCTCGAAAGTCTGCCACGACGTTATTTCACCGGTTGGCGCCATAGCCAATGGGCTTGAGGTCCTGGAGGACGAACAGGATGCTGAAATGCGCGATATCGCCTTTGATCTGGTGCGTCGGTCATCGCGGCAGGCATCGGCGAAACTTCAGTTTTGCCGCATTGCCTTTGGCGCCGCGGGCTCAGCCGGGTCCAGCATCGATACAGGTGATGCAGAAGACGTGGCCAAGAAGTTCATCGGCGAAGACAAGGTGACGCTTGAATGGGAAATACCGCGCGAAATTCGTCCGAAGAACGAGGTCAAGCTGATGCTCAACCTGGTCATGCTGGCGATTTCATCCATCCCGCGCGGCGGCAAGATCACCATGGGGGTGGCCGACGGCGGCGGGTTGACTGCGCGTGCCGAGGGCAAGAACGCCAAAGTTCCCGAGAAAACCCTGGTGATGCTGGAAGGCGATGCGCAAGAAGACGCCATGGACGCCCGTCTTGCCCAGGTTTACTACACACTGAGACTGGCGAACGAGTGCGAGCTCGACCTGGCGGCTGCAAATTCTGGTGAGGATGCGGTGGAGTATTCGGCGTTGCCCGCATGACCAATGGGGCTGACCTTCAGATTATGGAAGGTTACCGGCCAGGAGCCGTGGCGGCAATTACGGCTCATCACATAAGCTATTATGCCCGGGAATGGGGTTTCGGTCTGCCGTTTGAAACCAAGGTTGCCACTGAGTGTGCAGCCTATTTCAACCGCTATGATGATCGGCTCTATCGTGCCTGGCTGGTGATCAGGGATAACACAATTGAAGGATCGCTGATACTGGATCATGACAAGGCCGGTGAGGCCCATGACGGTCTGCATCTGCGGTGGTTCATCATGTCAGACAGATTGCGGGGGTCCGGCTCGGGACGGGTGCTCATGAAAAGAGCTGTCGAGTTTGCAGACGAGACTGCCGGCGGCAAGTTGTGGCTGACAACATTCAGGGGCCTGGGCGCTGCCCGGCAGTTGTATGAGGACTTCGGATTTCATCTGGCAAGCGAGGTCGAAGGCGAGACCTGGGGCCGGACAGTGCACGAGCAGTTGTGGCTCAGGCGTCCTCATCCTTGAGCGAGTAGCGAAAGTCGCAATGGGATGCGCCTTGCATGATGGTCTGGGTTCTGATCAGGGAAATACGCGGGTCATAGCCTTCGCAGAAAGTGCCGTCGCGCCCGCATGAGAGCAGGTGGCCGATCTCTGCCAATCCCATTTCCTTATACATTTCAGCATATTGGCAACGCGTAACGTTGTAGTTCACGTTTGCTTCGGTTTCTTCCAGCATATCAACCTCCAGTGCGCCATTGGCTTTCCACTGGGGCAGCAGGGCATGGAAGCTTTCCAGCGACGTGTTGCCGCCTTCGGTCCTTGCGTAAGCTGAACCTTGCTCTATGGCATTTTTGGTGATTGCCGCTGAAATGATCTTGCGGGCCTTTTCGACGCCGATTTCAGCCTTCATCTCTTCGTAGATCGGCTTGATGATATTGGCTTCTATGCGACGTTGCTCGAGAATCGGCAGGTCGGTCTTGCTCATGTGCGCAGTCCCCGCAGGATTTGATTGCTTATAGGATCAGATGACACAGGCGCACGGCTTGTTACAAGCCCGGCCAGGCGGGGCTGTTTGCGTATGCTCAACAAAAAACCCCCGGCAGAGCCTCGCCGGGGGTATTCTGGTTCCGTCCGTGGTGCATCTGGCACCCTTCAGGTCCGCACTTGATATTCGCTCGTGTCAGGCGGCAACTTCTTCAGCTTCACGCAGCACGTAGCCACGGCCCCAAACCGTTTCGATGAAGTTCTGGCCGTCCGCTGCGGCTGCCAGTTTCTTGCGCAGCTTGCAGATGAACACGTCAATGATCTTGAGTTCCGGTTCGTCCATGCCGCCATAAAGATGGTTCAGGAACATTTCCTTGGTCAGTGTTGTACCCTTGCGCAGGCTCAACAGTTCCAGCATCTGGTATTCCTTGCCGGTCAGATGGACCCGCTGGCCGCCGACTTCCACGGTCTTGGTGTCCAGGTTGACCTGCAGTTCGCCGGTGATGATGACCGACTGGGAGTGACCCTTGGAGCGGCGGACAACCGCGTGAATGCGGGCAACCAGTTCGTCCTTGTGGAACGGCTTGGTCATATAGTCATCTGCGCCGAAGCCCAGGCCGCGCACCTTGTCCTCGATACCGGCCATGCCGGACAGGATCAGGATGGGCGTGTTGATCTTGGCCACCCGCAGCGTCTTGAGCACATCATAGCCGCTCATGTCCGGCAGGTTGAGGTCGAGAAGGATAATATCGTAGTCATAAAGCTTGCCGAGATCGACGCCTTCTTCACCCAGATCCGTAGTGTAACAGTTAAATCCGTCCGACTTGAGCATCAGTTCGATGCTCTGCGCTGTTGCAGAGTCGTCTTCAATCAACAGAACTCTCATCCGTAACCCCTTAAGTATGCTTGTCCCGCACCGGGCGATGGCCCTTGTGGGACTTTCTGCCTGAATTAGTTGGCCGTGCCGACCAGATCAAAACGCCTGATTAACTCTATGGTCACGATAAACGCCAAATGGTTAACAAAACCTAATTCCCTCAAAAATTAGAACCGGTTGGGTTCATTTGTTCAGACTGCTTGTCACTTTTTCAGCTCGCCGTCGCTGATTTTGCGGTTGCATATTGATGCATATCTTTAAAGGTCGAAATCTCAAAAAGCCGTCGTCGGAATCAAAAAGCCAGGCACGGTGTTTTCGTTTACCGCCCCTTAAGCCTGATCGTTCATCATACTCATGATAACTGGATAAACAGACGCTAGTTGATTCGATTGAATCTGACCAGCAAAGCTTGTTCAAATACCTGTTCTTCCGGTTGATTTTGTTTGTTGCGTTTAGTGAGTGAGGCATTCCATGCGGTCTAAAGACACGCTTTTGCGCCTGCATCGTTTCCACGTTGAGGAGAAACGGCGTCAGGTTGGCGATATAGAAATGATGATGGCGGACTTCCGCCGCAAGCAGGACGATCTGGACCAGCAGATTGCTTACGAAGAGCAAAAGACCGGTGTCAGCGACCCTGCAAATTTCAATTATTCAATGACTGCCAAGTCAATTCGCAACCGGCGGGAAAACCTGCTGGCAACGATTGATGACCTGCAGGCACAGCTTGATCGTGCCAATGAAGCGGTTGCGGAAGAAGAATCGGAACTGCGCAAGGTCGAACTGCTGGTGGAAAAAGATGCCAGCCACCGAAGCGACATCAAGGTGATCGGCCGCCCGGCAGACACAAGTGCCAGCCGCACCAAGCATTAGATTTCATGTATGGCGGGTCAACCCGCCTGTGGCTCAACGTCGACGGCCCCGGTTCACACAGTTTTGTGTGGCGGGGCTGTTTTCTTACAAACAGAACTGAATAAGATTAATGGGTCCTGACCCTAAGCGGTCTTGGTCCTGGTCTCCACAACCAGACGGTGAGGGCGCAATTCGTCGTATATTGGCTGCGCCAGATCGGCAATGCGGGCCAGGTCTGCACCAAGATCCGGATAATCGGTTTTCGGGTCGGCAAACCCTGATGACTTCCACGCAGCATTGTACCAGTGTTTTGCCCAAACGCCGTCAAAGGGTTTCGGACCGGGCGCCCACGACAGCATGGCTGGTTCAAACGGGATGCCTATTTTTTCACACAAGCTTCGTAAGCTGTCAGCCGGACTGGAAAGTACATCTTCGCAGTCTATGACAAGCGGTGCCTCACCACGTTCATCGGCCACCATATTGAACAGATCCAGCTGACGCTCAAAACCGATGTCAGCGAGCGTGACACTCTCGCGCTTGGCTGAATAACTGGCAAGAACCCGGTCGGGGCTGCGGATCAGGAAAACATTTGCAAGCGGAAGGCACCAGCGCCAATCCCGATCCTGCAGGATGTGATGCGTCATGTGTTTTTGATAGAACACCGGTTTTGATGCATCAGGTTTTGCCAGGCACATATCCACGACTGCTTGATAATCGGATTCGCCGGCGGCAATGATCTCGTCGCCGATGGGGTGGGTGATACCGGTGGCTGACAGGTAATGTGCATAAAACGGTTCATCCCAAACCGTGCAGTCTGCACGATTGGCGAATGCATACATCATCGCGGTGGAAATATTGCGCGGACCTGACCACATGGCGATTGTTGTCATCGGTTCGGTTCCCAGATTTTCTAACTGGTCACTTTCTTCATTGCATTTCTGACCGCCTTGTCGTCCGGCGCCAGTTCCGCGGCGCGAAACAAAAGCTCGGCAGCCTTTGTCTTGTGTCCGATATCCATGTGGCACAGGGCCTGAGCCTTGATGACCTCGACATTATCCGGCTGCTGGGATGCCAGTTCGTCAAATATCTTCAATGCCTCGTCCGCCTTGCCCAGTCTGCCGAGGCCGCGGCCCTTGTGGAAGCGTGCCTGTGCATTGTCCGGATCAAGATGCAGGGCACCTTCCAGTGCCTTCAGGCCAACAGCGGGCTGTCCTCCGGAAATCTGCAGGCTGCCCAGGTTTACAAGCGCAAGCACGTTTTCTGCATCCAGCAGCAGGCATTCGGCGTAGGCGCGTTCTGCTTCTTGTGCCTTGCCCTGGTTGTGCAGGGTGATGGCCAGCATCAGCCGCAAGTCCGGGTTCTTGGGGCGAAGTTCAACGGCGCGGCGCGCAAGGTTTAATGCAGCCTCAGGTGTTTTGGATGCGTGCAGCTGCTTCATCAGGTCTTCGATTTCCTGTGAGCCGGCCCGGGTGCCGCTGCCAGACGTTGAAAGTTTGTCGGATTTCATGGGTAATTGGTTCCTGCGAAAGTTGCCGGAGAACCTATCCGCCTGGCGATGTGCCTGCAAGATGTCATGTGGGGTGAACATGAAAATGGCGCGGCAGCTGCCGTCAGGGACGCTGCCACGCCATAATACTCCTAAACCCTCAATCTGCCGAAGCAGATGACTATCAGTTTACGCGATAGTCCTGAATGCGCGTTGTGCGCAGGCCCGCAAGACCATGCCGGTCGATGGAACGCTGCCAGCTGAGATACTCCTCAACCGTCAGTTTGTATCGTCCGCATGCTTCCTCGAGGCTGAGCAGGCCACCGCGAACGGCGGCGACAACTTCTGCCTTGCGACGGATAACCCAACGATGGGTGCCCGGCGGCGGCAGATCAGCAATCGTAAGAGGACTGCCATCTGGACCGATGACGTAATTTATACGGGAACGCAACTGACCTGAATTACTCACTGACTTCACCTGATACGCTGGTACTTACTAACTGGGTCCCAATTTACCGGGTTGGCGTTTATAAAGGTCTAATCAGATACCAACATTTGGCAAACAAACCGGCGGAACTGGATCAAAACGGTACAGTCCGGCTGAATGGCTGTATGCTTGCGGACAAAAAGAAAAATGTTGCAGCCAGGTGCCGGCTCGCCATATCTAGGGTCTTGACCTGAAGATCGTGATCCAGCGTTTAGCGCAGGGGACGCTGTACGCCGGGCCCGCCCAGTCAACCACCGAGGCATGATGAATATCGACACAGCGACAATTGAACGGGTGCGCGACGCCATCGGGCTTGATCCGGACGGTGGACGCACGCTCGTGGTTGCGGCGATGTCGGGTGGTGTGGATTCAACGGTTGTCGCCGGGCTGCTGAAGGCGGCAGGCTATGGCGTGGCCGGCATCACGCTGCAGCTGTACGACCATGGCGATGCCGTGCGCCGGAAGGGTGCCTGTTGTGCCGGGCAGGATATTCATGATGCCCGCAAGGCCGCCGCCGCGCTTGATATCCCGCATTATGTCCTGGACTTTGAAAGCCGCTTCAAGGACGCGGTGATCGAGGAATTTGCCGATGCCTATGTGCGCGGCGAAACACCGATCCCGTGTGTTACCTGCAATCAGACGGTCAAGTTTGCCGATCTTTTGAGCCGCGCCCAGGC
>JABDRA010000344.1 GCA_013041995.1 Anderseniella sp.
GGCAAAGGAAACATCGGGTTTAAGATGTTTTTCCAACTATGCCTGTTCGCGCAGCGCACTCAGTCCATGACTAGAAACCCTTACTGTGCGGATGCGAGTGCCGCAGGCCGCACCAGCATATAGTCCCGGCAAGAAAGCACCCTTGGATATGCCGGCAACATCAATCCAGTCTCCAAAGTCTTTGTGGCTGCTGGTCATCCTGCTGCTTACCGGCCTTGGATGGGGGTTGACGATTTCGCTGGCGACCATCGCTACCGCGTCCGGTATTGATCCGCTGACAGTCGCTTTGTGGTCTGCCTTTGCAGGCGCGTTGCTGCTGAGTG
Source organism: Anderseniella sp. (assembly GCA_013041995.1). Taxonomy (GTDB): domain Bacteria; phylum Pseudomonadota; class Alphaproteobacteria; order Rhizobiales; family Aestuariivirgaceae; genus Anderseniella. The sequence goes on from JABDRA010000344.1 coordinate 324, forward strand.
CTGTATTGCTCGCGCGTCGCAAGCGTCCGCCCATGGATGGCGCGCACTTGCGGTTTTATCTGGTGACCGGGTTTCTCGGTACGGCGTTCCCGCACGCACTGTCGTTTTATGCAGCCATTCACCTGCCGGCAGGGGTGCGGGCTATCGTGTTTGCGCTGATCCCGATGATTACACTCGTACTGTCGATCATGCTGTCCATGGAGAAGGCCAGTGTGCGCCGTTTCACCGGCATCCTGCTGGGGTTGTCGGCGATGCTGGTCATGTTTCTTCCCGGTGTGCAGGTGCCCTTGCCGGGGCAGATATTCTGGACGCTGGTAACGCTGGCGGTCGCAATCAGCTACGCAATGGAGAATGTCTATATCAGCCTGAAACGTCCCACACAGCTCGACGCCGCTACGGCGCTCTGGGGCATGACTGTCGCCGGCACGTTGATGTTGTTGGTCACCTTGTGGCTGGCGGATGCGCCGTATCTGCTGCCGTTTGACGCCAGCTTGGCGGAACTTGCCATCCTGCTGATGGCAGTAGCCCATCTCGGCGCCTATTCCGGGCTGTTATACATGCTCAACCATGGCGGCGTCGTGTTTGCCAGCCAGGTCTCCTACATCGTTACCCCGGCAGCCGTGATGTGGGGCGTGGTGCTGTTGTCGGAGAAAATCTCCCTGTCGATCGTGCTGGCCTTGGTGTTGATCATGGCCGGCCTTGCGCTCATCAAGCCGAAGCGGAAAGGTGAGGCGTGACCGGGCCGGGCTTGCTGTCAGGCACCACGCATCAGATTGAGGTAAGGGTCAGCCGCACCGATGTCAGAGCCAATGTCGGGCAGGCCGGTGTGGTCATCCGGCAATCCGCACAACCCATTTACCCGCGCAACAACTGCAGCCGGGTCAGCAATCATGTCGGCATATTCCACGGTAATGGCACGCTGGCGCAGTTTTTCTGACAATACATCGATCATCTCGCCATACCAGTCGATATACGCGTAGGCGTTGTTGAGATCGTGATTATAGTGATTTCCTGAACTGTAATTCTTCATGAAAATTCTGAAAGCTGTGTCGTCCCTGCTGCGCCTTACGAAGACAAACCGGGCTTCCGGCAGGTTTTGCGCCAGCAGACCGGCGCTCGAAATTAGCCCCGGCGTGGTGATGCTGACCAGTTTGTGGTCCGGATTGGTTTCAGTCAGCCGATGCCGGAACTCGGCGGCAAATGACCCGTGCAGGTTTTTTGGCAGTTGCGCCAGGTTCGCAATGTTGACCAGACCTGCCTTTTGGGCCGCCCGCCGGGAGGCAAACTGAACGATTTCTCCTTCATAGCCGCGGTTCACATCCTCATGGGTGCCAACCAGTTTTTCCAGCGTGGTTTTGCCGGCCCGCGACGGGCCCAGGATAAACAATGGCGCTGGTCCGTCAGTGGATTTTCTGTCGCGAGGGCGGGGTAGCTTACTGCCATCCAGTGCCACAGCGGCTTCGAGCGCAATGTCGTTTTTCTTGGCATCGGCAGTCCACAATGCCTGCGCCTCGCTGTTCAGTTTGCCGTTGACGGTGCTCAGCACTCGCCAGGCTTCATCATGTTTCGCCTGCCGATCCAGTATGGCGGCTTCCACGAAGGTTTTCTTGCTATCGAATTCGGCTTTTGTTTCGTTTTGCGACTTTTTGGCCTTGCGCACAAGAGCATGCAGATCGATAGCGCTGTCCAGCAACTGCGACGGTAACTGCAACATCATGTAAGGTACCGAAACAACATCAGGCCGCAACCTTCGCAGGCGCGCCAGAAGGTCTGATGCCTTGTCGAAATATCCCAGGTTCACATAGCACTGGCACAATTGCAGCAGGGACTGATCAAAGTCGGGATCAATTGCCAGCGCATCCCGGTAAGATGTCATGGCCTCGGCAAATTGATTGTTGTGCCTGAACACATCACCAAGCATGTGGTGAATTGCCGGGTTCTTGTCATCGAGGCGGCGGGCCTCGCGCAACATGACGGCGGCCATGTCTGGGAT
>JABDRA010000011.1 GCA_013041995.1 Anderseniella sp.
GGTTGTGGCAAGCCTGCAGCCACGGTCTGGTGCCAGCGAAACGGCTACCAGACAGCCCTGAGCTTTGCCCGGCGCTCGCCGGCGGCGGGAACCGAATTGCGCTTTGTCGACACCGGCAATATCTGCACGTCCGGCAACTGCATCACATTCAGTCAAATCCGCTGCTTGAAACAGGCGGACTAAAAGCCGTGAACCGCCCAGAGCAACATGGGTTCCCTTGAACCCATAAAGTTGCTCTAGCACTTTGAAAGCGATCTGGACAGATCATACGATGTGCGCCTGCCCTTCTTTTAACGGAACGCAACATTTACGCTTTGTTTACGATTGTGGCCGCAATGTTTCAGGTCAGCAGATCAACATGGCTTTTCTGGACCTTTTGTACCCCATGCGCGCCGGCACACCTGACACCTCATTGCTCTCTAAACTCTTGCGTGAGCGCCTCACGGCAAGCCGGAAGTCACTGACAACGGCGCCGGACGCGACCAATGAAGCATTGCCGGAGCATATAGAACAGCGCTCTTCTGCGGTTATCGGCGCGTTGATGCGCGACACGCGTGACGCTTTCGATCGCCAACACCCCACTCAGACGGTCGTTGAGGCGGCCGCACCAGCGCCAGCGCCCGCCTCTCCCGCTCAAGCGACCATCGATGCGCCTGATCCCGGAGATCTGTCGGCTTTCGTGCTGCGCACCCTCAATAATTTTGAATGGCCGGAATGGATTTCAGCGCGTTGTGACTTTCCCGACAAAGGGCCCTTCGTGGCGCCTGGATGCGAAGGCGCACTGGCTGCGATTGCGGCGCTGACCCGGCAGGTGTTTGCAGACGCCAGTGAAGATGGCGATGACCTGACCGTCGAGATTTTTACAGGATCCGCATCGGGTTCAGCCCGCATCACTGTGTCCGGCCCGTTCGGGTTGTCCATGAAAACATTGAAGCTGATCATGCAGTCACGCAGTGAGATTGAAGCCATCGGCGGTGCGCTGATTACCGTGCGGACCTCGAACACTGCCGGCTTTGAAGCACTGATTCCCGAGCAATAGAAGCAGAACCTCCGGTATTGCCGGTAAATTTGCTCAAATTTCGTGCATTACATCCTCAAATAGCTGTCAAACTGTGGATCGTCCGCCACAAATCGCCTTGCGCGACAGCTTGGCCTTTGCACCCGGCGGATTGATAGTGTAACCCACACGGAATTTGCGCCCGCCCATCCGCCGGCTTGGGCCGCATCTTTAAAAAGAGCGCTCATGCCCAAACGTGAAGATATCGACACGGTCCTGATTATTGGCGCGGGGCCGATAGTCATCGGCCAGGCCTGCGAGTTCGACTATTCAGGCACCCAGGCCTGCAAGGCACTGAAAGCCGAGGGCTACCGTATTGTCCTGGTGAACTCCAATCCGGCTACAATCATGACGGATCCGGACCTGGCACACGCCACCTATATCGAACCCATCACCCCGGAAGTCGTAGAGAAGATTATCGAAAAGGAGCGCACCGAACGCCCTGATGACACGCTGGTGTTGCTGCCTACCATGGGCGGCCAGACCGCACTCAACACAGCCCTTTCACTGAACAAGCAGGGCGTATTGGAAAAATGGGACGTGGAGATGATCGGCGCGCGCGCGGAAGCCATCGACAAGGCCGAGGATCGCGACCTTTTCCGCACCGCGATGAAGAAGATCGGGCTTGAGACGCCGCGGTCTGCATTCGTCAACACATCAGACCTGAAGCAGCGTTTTGCCAAAGCTTACGAGGAAGGTCTGAAGCAGGCATCCGGCGCAGGCGCGATTGCCGCTTTCAAGACCGAATGGGCAAAGACAGAATTTGAGCGCCGCGAAGAACAACGCCTCAGCGCTCAGCAGCAGGCATTCCAGGCCTACAAGCTGACCGGCCTTCCCGCCATTATCCGCCCGTCTTTTACACTCGGCGGCACCGGCGGCGGCATCGCCTACACGCTGGAAGAATTGTACGACATCGTACTCACCGGTGTCGAGGCGTCGCCCACCTCCGAAGTGTTGATCGAAGAATCGGTGCTGGGCTGGAAAGAATATGAGATGGAGGTTGTGCGCGACCGCGACGATAACTGCATCATCATCTGCTCCATCGAAAACCTTGATCCTATGGGTGTCCATACCGGCGATTCCATCACCGTTGCGCCAGCCCTGACGCTGACCGACAAGGAATACCAGATGATGCGCAATGCCTCCATTGCGGTATTGCGCGAGATCGGAGTGGAAACCGGCGGGTCCAATGTGCAGTTCGCAGTCAATCCGGCTGATGGCCGCCTCATCGTCATTGAAATGAACCCGCGGGTGTCGCGCTCGTCTGCACTGGCGTCCAAGGCGACCGGTTTTCCGATTGCCAAGATCGCAGCCCGCCTGGCCGTGGGTTACACGCTGGACGAACTGGACAATGACATCACCGCCGGAGCCACGCCGGCCTCGTTCGAGCCCGCGATCGACTATGTGGTGACCAAGATCCCGCGCTTTGCGTTCGAGAAGTTCCCGGGTTCCAGGCCCAACCTGACCACCGCAATGAAATCGGTCGGCGAAGTCATGGCCATTGGCCGCACCTTCGCCGAATCCCTGCAAAAGGCATTGCGGGGTCTGGAGACCGGCCTTACCGGGCTCAACGAGATTGAACTGGACGGGTATGGCAAGGATGAAGACAAGAACGTTTTCCGCCGCGCCATGTCACTGCCGACACCGGACCGGCTGTTGAAGGTCGCAGAATGCATGCGCCGCGGCGCCAGCAATGAACTGGTTTTTGAGTCAGCAAAATATGACCCGTGGTTCATTGAACAATTGTCGGCCATCATCCAGGCCGAAGAACGGGTGCGCGAACACGGTTTGCCACACGACGCCGCCAATTTCCGTATGCTCAAGGCCATGGGCTTTTCTGATGCACGCCTGGCTGAACTCACCGGGGGCAATGAAGCGAAGGTCCGCAAAGCCCGTCACAAACTGAAGATCAAGCCTGTCTACAAACGCATTGATACCTGCGCTGCCGAGTTTGCCTCGCCCACGGCATATATGTATTCGACCTACGAAGTCGGCCTTCCCGCAATGACGGTAACGAGGCCCAAATATCCGATGCTAAAAAGATCGCCATTCTGGGCGGCGGCCCAAATCGCATCGGCCAGGGTATCGAGTTTGACTATTGCTGCTGTCACGCGGCGTTTGCGCTGTCTGACGCAGGCTTTGAGACCATCATGATCAACTGCAACCCCGAGACGGTATCCACCGACTACGACACTTCCGACCGGTTGTATTTCGAACCGCTGACCGAAGAAGACGTGCTGGAGATACTGCTGGCAGAGCAGAAAAAGGGTAAATTGCACGGCGTTATCGTTCAGTTCGGCGGCCAGACACCGCTCAAGCTGGCCGACGCTGTTGAAAAAGCCGGTATTCCCATTCTGGGCACATCGCCGGACGCCATCGATCTGGCCGAAGACCGGGACCGGTTTGCGAAACTGCTCAAGAAGGTCAAGGTACGCCAGCCGAACAATGGTATCGCCAAGTCAGGCCCTGAAGCGGTCAAGATTGCAGAAAAAATCGGCTACCCGGTCGTTATCCGTCCGTCTTATGTACTGGGTGGTCGCGCCATGGAAATCGTACGCGATACCGAGGATCTCAAGCGCTACATCAATGAGGCGGTTGTTGTGTCCGGTTCGTCTCCAGTCCTGATCGACAGCTATCTGTCAAACGCCATCGAGGTTGACGTGGACGCGTTGTGCGATGGCAAGGATGTGTTCGTCGCAGGCGTGATGCAGCATATCGAGGAGGCCGGCGTCCACTCCGGTGACAGCGCATGCTCGCTGCCACCCTACTCGCTCAAGAAGGCCACAATCGATGAACTGGAGCGCCAGTCGGCTGTGCTGGCGCGCGCACTTGGTGTGGTTGGCCTGATGAACGTGCAGTTCGCCATCAAGGATGGCGACATCTATGTGCTTGAGGTGAACCCGCGAGCCTCGCGCACAGTGCCGTTTGTGGCCAAGGTGGTTGGCCGCTCCATTGCCAAGATCGCCTCGCGCATCATGGCTGGAGAAACCCTTGCCTCGTTCAAACTCAAGAGCAGGAAGCTCAAACATATCGGGGTCAAGGAAGCTGTGTTCCCGTTTGCACGCTTCCCCGGTGTCGACACCGTGCTGGGACCGGAAATGCGGTCTACCGGCGAGGTCATGGGTCTTGATACTGATTTCGCCATGGCATTTGCAAAGAGCCAGCTTGGCGGCGGCACAAAAGTGCCGGTTGACGGCACAGCCTTCATCTCCGTGCGTGACCATGACAAGGCCCGTATCCTGCCTGCTGCCCGGCAATTGGCCGAGTTGGGGTTCAAAATCATCGCCACCGGCGGCACCCAACGCTATCTGGCGGAAAAGGGGGTTCCAGCCGTACGCGTCAACAAGGTGCTGGAAGGTCGCCCGCACATCGTCGATGCGATGGCAAATGGCGAGGTGCAACTGGTATTCAATACCACGGAAGGTCAAAGTGCCCTGTCCGACTCAAAATCAATCCGGCGAGCGGCACTCATGGCCAAAATTCCGTATTACACAACTCTGCCCGCAGCCATCGCCGCATCCGAGGCAATCGCCGCCGTCAAACACGGCGATCTCGCGGTAAAACCGCTGCAGGATTATTTCAAGTAGACCGATCAGAAATTTCGCTGATGACAATCAACATTAAACAGGTCTTGCAGGACGCAATTGTTTTGAGCATATTTACATGAGACCGAAACATTCCCGCACACAGTCAACAGACGAACGCGTTGGTAGCTTAACGGCTGCCATGAAGTTCTGAGGCTTGGGCGGCTAACAGGATTCTGGAATTCGTATCGATGGTTGAAAAAGTTCCCATGACCGCAGAAGGACATGCTGCCATGTCCGAAGAAGTGAAGCACCGCAAGTCTGTTGAGCGTCCCCGCATCATCAAGGCCATCGAAGAAGCACGTGCCCACGGCGATCTTTCGGAAAACGCAGAGTATCATGCAGCCAAGGAAGCCCAGGGCTGGAATGAAGCCCGGGTGTCCGAGCTGGAAGACATGATCAGCCGGGCGGAAATTATCGACGTGTCGAAACTGGGCGGTGATACCGTCAAGTTTGGCGCAACGGTAACGGTTGTAGATGAAGACACAGACAAGGAAGCCGTCTATCGGATTGTCGGCGATTTTGAAGCTGATGTGAAATCCGGCAAGCTTTCCATCTCTTCGCCGATTGCGCGTGCTCTTATTGGCAAGTCCGCCGGCGACAGCGTTGAAGTGATGACGCCGGGCGGCGGCAAAAGCTACGAGATATTGAAAATAGCCTTCAAGTAGGACGTCTTCAGATATCTTCAACCTGACGTCGGGCAGCCCACCGACCAGATCAGGGTGACAATAAAACTGTGCGTTGTTTGTGAACTGACAGACTGAAAGCTATGCAGTCACGTCATGGCTGTGGCAGGTTGTTACGGAATGCGGGGCACAAGACACCCCCTTTGGACATCTTGTGATCGGTGGGCATGACCTGTCCGAACAAAAGATGCGCGACAATGAAAAAGCAAATTATCGCCGGAGACCGAGACTATGAGCGTACAACATTCACGGGTGCTTATTCTGGGATCAGGCCCTGCTGGATATACAGCGGCCATCTATGCCGCGCGCGCCATGTTGGAACCCACTCTGATCCACGGCATCCAGCCTGGCGGTCAGCTCACCATAACCACCGACGTCGAAAACTATCCCGGATTTGCAGATCCGATCCAGGGTCCCTGGCTGATGGAGCAAATGCAGGGCCAGGCCGAGCATGTCGGCACAAATCTGGTCAGTGACCATATTGTCGAAGTCAATGTCGACCAGCGGCCGTTTCGCCTGAAGGGTGATTCAGGCAACGAATACACATGTGACAGCCTGATCATCTGCACAGGCGCGCAGGCCAGATGGCTCGGTTTACCCACAGAAGAGAAATTCAAGGGTTTTGGCGTATCCGCGTGTGCAACCTGTGACGGATTTTTCTACCGCGGCAAGCGTGTCGTGGTTGTAGGTGGCGGCAATACAGCGGTTGAGGAAGCATTGTTTTTGACGAAGTTTGCATCCGAGGTGGTGGTGGTTCATCGCCGTGATGAATTTCGCGCCGAGCGAATCTTACAAAACCGGCTGTTCGAAAATCCGAAGGTCAAGGTCATGTGGGATACCACGCTGGATGAAGTCATTGGCGATGAAAATCCACTTGGTGTTACCGCGGCACGCTTGCGCAACGTGAAGACGCAAGCTGTTGAGGATTTGCCCTGCGACGGCATTTTCATTGCCATTGGCCACAAACCGGCAACCGAATTGTTTGAAGGCAAGCTGAAAATGAAGAACGGCGGCTACCTGCTAACCAAACCGGATTCGACAGCGACTGCCATTGCAGGCGTCTATGCGGCAGGCGATGTCACTGACGACATCTACCGGCAGGCTGTCACGGCTGCCGGCATGGGCTGCATGGCGGCACTTGAAGCCGAGAAATTTCTGGCTGAAGCAGGCAATGAAGCCTCGCAGGCAGCCGAGTAGGACAAGGCCTCAATTCCATGCCATTTTCAAAGCGGGACAACAATTTCGACTGGGACAAGCTGCGCATCTTCCATTCGGTAGCGGAAGCCGGCAGCTTTACCCACGCTGGCCACGATCTGAATCTGTCTCAATCAGCCGTCAGCAGGCAGATTTCAGCGCTGGAGTCGGAGCTGAGTGTTACGCTTTTCCACCGCCATGCACGTGGTCTGATCCTGACCGAGCAGGGAGAGATGCTGTATCGCACGGCACATGATGTCTTCACCAAGCTCGCAACTGCCCGAACACGACTGACCGACAGCCGTGACAAACCGACCGGCGACCTGCGCATCTCTACAACCGTGGGCCTTGGCACCATCTGGCTTACACCGCGCCTGCAGGAGTTTATTGAGCTGTATCCGCAAATCAGGGTCGAGTTGATCCTGACCGACGAAGAACTTGATCTGGGTATGCGTGAGGCTGATGTGGCGATTCGCTTGCGCCGGCCAGTACAGCCTGACCTGATTCAGCGCAAGTTGTTCACTGTGCACAATCATGCCTATGCATCTCCGGACTATGTGCAGTCGAACGGCATGCCGCAAACAGCGGCAGAACTCGACAATCACAAGATCCTGGCATTCGGGCCAACGCCAACATTCCTCAGCGACCTGGGCTGGTTACTGCGTGCCGGGCGCGCAGAGGGCGAGCCGCCGCGTGAGTCAAGTTTTATGATCAATTCCATCTACGGGTTGCGGCGTGCTGTTGAATCCGGCCTGGGCATTGGCGTTCTGCCGGACTATATCGTGGGCGACGATTCACCCCTCATTCGGGTTTCTCTTGGCGAAGAAGCACCAGGCATAGACACCTATTTTGTCTATCCGGAAGAGATGCGGAATTCCAAAAGGATCGCTGTATTCAGGGACTTCGTGGTGTCAAAGGCACGTCAATGGAAGTTCTGACACGTCCTTAAGTATGCGCAATACAAGTGCTTTTGCCTGATATGCAGTCACCGCATGACATACATGCCCAATACCGGATTGCACTGGATGGTTCATCCGTGTGAGCCTTACATTGTCAGCGGCTAGTTTACTCCCTCATAAAACACATGGCCGCATATCTGATAGGTTCACCGAGGCGCGAGGCAACAACAAGTGCTCCGGCATGAACCATCAGGTTCCTGACAACGAAGGGGCCAGACACACTCTCCACCCGGGTGTCTGGCCCCTGATTTTTTTGAACTGACAGTGTGTCCGGATTATTTGAACAGAGCGGTTCCCAGTTCATCCTTCATGCCGTCATAAAGCGATGCGACCTGCTCCGCGTAGCCATTGTAAATAATGGTTGATATCTTCTCACCCGTCTCCAGATCACGCTCAGCGGCCTGGCTCCAGCGTGGATGCGAGACTTCCGGGTTCACGTTGGCCCAGAAGCCATACTCTTTAGGCC
>JABDRA010000352.1 GCA_013041995.1 Anderseniella sp.
AGGTTGGGTTTGACAAGGCGGGAAGGGATCAGGCCAATGCACGGCCCGTCAAACGGCCAGGATCCCAACGATCTCCTTCCCGCTGCCAAAGCTACACCAAATCGAAGACACAGGATCCCCGTTTTCACGGGATGACAGTAGTGATGAACTCCCCCGAAGCACGGAACGTGCTGAGGCAAGGCCGACTGGCCGCCGCGCGAAGCGCGCCCCCCGCGGAGCGCAGCCGCAGGCTGCTTGCGTGAGCGATATCAAAGCATCTCCGGCTCGCGGCCAACGCGTCTTGCCAGTGATGCCACCGTCAGTCCCTGCACGATGATCGAGAACAGCACGACCAGATAGGTTGCGGTCAGGATTTCAGCCTTCCACTCACTGGCCGGCAGGGAGAGTGCCAGGGCCACCGAAATACCTCCCTTCAACCCACCCCAGGTCATGATCGGCACCACGCCTTTGGAATAGGCCCTGAACGGCGACAAGACCGCGATCGGTACAGCTACGGCCACAAGACGGCCGACGAGCGCCAGCGCAATCGCCGCCAGTCCGGTCGTCATGGTGTCCCAATTGAAGGTAATGGCGAAAATCTCAACGCCGATGAGCAGGAACAGCACCGCATTGAGCATTTCGTCAATCAGGGTCCAGAACACGTTCAGATGCTGCCGGGTTTCTGCCGACATGCCATATTTGACGCCGGTATTGCCGATGAACAATCCGGCCACCACGGCCATGATCGGACCGGAGACATGCAATGCCACGGCCAGCTCATACCCGCCGAATGCCAGACCGAGTGACAACAGTATTTCCAGCGGATAATCGTCAATACGCTTCATGACCTGAAACACGCACCAGCCGAGCACGGCGCCGAGAAGCGCACCGCCCAGCGCTTCCTTGGCAAAGAATGCAGCCACGCCGGCAATACTTGCATCCGTGTGCGCACCTGCCACGGGAAATGCCAGCCCGACCAGCAGAAGAAACACCACATAGCCGACGCCGTCATTGAACAGGCTTTCTCCGGCGATCTTGGTTTCCAGGGTTTTGGGCAGGTCGGCCTCGCGCAAAACGCCGAGTACGGCGACCGGATCTGTCGGAGAGATCAGCGCACCGAATACCAGTGCCACCAATAACGGCATCGCTGTAATCCAGTAGAAACCAACTCCGATGATCAGCGTGGACAGCGCGACGCCCAATGTCGCCATCAGGGCGATCACCCACGCTTCGGCGCGCAGATCGTCAATATTGACATGCAGGGCGCCTGCAAACAGCAGCAGACCCAGCATGCCTTCCAGCAGGGCTTGCGAAAATTCTATTTCCGCCACAAAAGCGGTGATCGCCTCGGCAATGTTGAGGAACGGAAACAGCGCTTCCAGGCCGATTACAGCCAGCGATGCCAGAAACGCCACGACCAGTATACCGATAGCCGAAGGCAATTTGAAAAACAGATAATTGATGGCACCGAACCCACCGGCAAAGACAATCAGCAATGCCGTAATCTGCAGGGCGTTCACGGTCTGGAGACCTCTCTTACCAAAGAATTCGGTGTTTGGTTGGTGCGATGGCTATAATGCAGAAGGAAACCCGCACAGTCCATCCCACGAGAATCAGAAACGCCGCCAGATATATCCAGCGACGTCATGTCTGATTAGTTCAGGCTGTTCAGGGGTTCGACAGAGCTCATAAAATTGCTCTAACGCTTTGAAAGTGAACCGGTTTATGACCTAGCAACCACGATCTTCAACACAGTTGAACCATCTGCGGGTTTCCCAGCCGTGGCGGCGAGCACATCTGCGTTCAACACGCCGGCACGAACGGCGACCTCTGTATTCATCGCGGTCACGGGCAGCCGCTGCAGCTGCACCAAGTGCGATAGCTCCAGCGGCAATTCCCAAGCCGATCCCCAGATTGCGCCCTCTGTTACCGCGACGACCGCGGCGATTGCGGTTGCGGTTTCGGGCCCTGCGGGTGTTCTGGGCAATTTTGTAACTACCGTCAGCTGTGATGGTGCTGACCGGTGCCTTGCCGGTAACCTGCGGCGCGGTGGCAGTCGCAGATGCTACCTGCGATCCGGCCATCAGCATCAGTGCCGTCGCAGAGACGGCAAGCAATTTTCTAATCAAGTTCGCGCTCCTATCCATTGGATGTGTCCATTCCTAACGACTAGCCGCGAAAATCACGTCCACCCGCCTAACCATTGCCCGCTCCGTGCTACAGGTTAGTTGCAAACCAAAACCAAGTATAGACCAAAAGTTGCAGCGCCAGACTAACCTAGCAGCCGCGGTTTTCAACACATCTGTACCATCTGCGGGTTTCCCAGCCATGGCGACGTCCACAGCGCTTCTCGACACGACGGCAGGCCCTGTACTCCTCACGCTCGCGCGCTGCTGCCGCAGCTGCGCCAATGGCGATCGCACCTGCTGCCAGTCCCAGGC
>JABDRA010000353.1 GCA_013041995.1 Anderseniella sp.
CTGGAGGCTGACAAGGGCCACGGCGTCCGCATGAGCGATATCGCCAAACAGGCTGGCATCAGCCGGCAGGCGGTATATCTTCATTTCCCGACGCGGTCTGAATTGCTCATTGCCACCACCCGATATCTTGATGACATCAAGGGAATAGACGAGCGTCTCGCATTGAGCAGGGCAACTGCGAGCGGGGTCGGCCGTCTCGACGCTTTTATTGATGCCTGGGGAAACTACATTCCCCAAATCCACGGCATTGCAAAAGCCCTGCTGGCCATGAAAGACACCGATCAGGCAGCAGCCCTGGCCTGGAACGATCGCATGCAGGCCGTTCGCCATGGCTGCGTCGCGGCGATCAATGCAGCCAACAATGACGGGAGTCTGGCGCGCGATCTCCCGGTGAAACAGGCCACAGACATTTTGTGGACATTGCTATCTGTTCGAAACTGGGAACAGCTTACCCAGGAATGCGGTCAATCGCAGGCGCAATACATCGATACCATTAAACGGGCCGCCCATCGCACTTTGCTGGATGGCTCGGGTCGCGGCTAGAGCAACATGGGTTCAATTGAACCCATAAAGTTGCTCTAGCACTTAGAAAGCGATCAGTTTTATGGTTTTTGATTGTTTCAATCAAAAACCATACTGATCTAATTTCGAAAGTGCGCTAGATCCCTGACACGGTCATCCCCGTGCCTTGTGTCGATCACTGCGCCCTCCCTCAAGGCGGCAATCTGCTCGTCCCAGCTCTTTGCCGTCATGTCCAGTTCAGCCGATTGTTTTGCAGCCAGTTGCTGGATGCTTCGAACGCAGCTCATGAAGGTAAACAGGCCGAGCCAGGCCACCAGAATAAGGGCAAGGTAAGCTGCAAGGATCGATGACATCGGGGTGATGAAATTCAGGCCAGCCGCCTTGCCCAGGACAAATGGCAACGACCATGACACCAGGGAGACGCTGCCCAGGAATGTCAGGCCCGCTATTTGGCGTACGGTTACGCCGTCAAAAAGCCTGCGTCCTTGTGAACGGATCACCAAAGGCAAGATGTACCTGTGCACCAGGATACCGTTGATCGTGAGCATCGCGACAACGACGATCTTGGCCCAGACTTTGGGGTTTTGCATGAAGTCCGGCTGGAGCTGCAGCTTGACCATGATCAGCGCAAACCCGCTGACCCACAAAATACACAGACCGATTGAAACGATGTGCGAAAGAAGCCTGGTTTGAAAAATGGTATAATCGCTTACAGGACGGATGACACCGTGCGAGAAGATTGTGTAGTCAGCCAGCACCGCACCGCCAAACCCCATAATCAGCCCCGTCAGATGTACCAGCCGCAATATGGTAAGGACAGTAAGCGTGGTCATGCAGCAGTTCCTCTCAGACACGAGCAAGGGTTTCGGTTTTCAATTTCCACTGCCGTCGCTGTGCTGCACCTGGGACAGGCCGACCTTGTGTCGGGATCTCGACCCGACCAGATCAGTTTCCAAAGTCGCTCTGGATCAGGTTTATGGGTTCATTTGAACCCATGTTGCTCTAGTGATCAACGCCCGTCTCATGTCCGGTTATCACCGGTGCAGCAGCCGATCCGGCTACGCCTGGTTCAACGGAAAGATCGCTTGCTCTTCTGGTCTGCCTGTAATGATGTAAACTCCTGCGTGAAACTGAACTAGCAAACACCAAGGGCGGAAATCAGCATCAATTGTGGTGGTTGATGGGTCAAAATTCGGCATTTCGGTTTCACATGGCATGAATCAGCGAGCGGCTTGCCGGCGCAAAATCGTCGATTTGTTGAATCGTGATGCTGCAAACCATTTCCGGATGACAAATGCGCCCGGTCTCGCTAGTTTGCCGCAAATTCAGAACACTTCTAAATGACTTGAGGATTTTCATGGCTGGCCCACGCACCTTGTATGACAAAATCTGGGACGATCACCTGGTTCATGAGGCTGACGACGGCACATGCCTGCTTTATATCGACCGTCATCTGGTCCATGAAGTGACCAGCCCGCAGGCTTTTGAAGGCCTGCGCATGACCGGACGCGGTGTCCGGGCACCGGAAAAAACCCTGGCTGTGGTTGATCACAACGTGCCGACCACCGACCGTTCACAAGGTATCGCGGAAGAAGAAAGCCGCATCCAGGTCGAAACACTGGCCAAGAACGCCGCCGAGTTTGGCGTGCAGTACTTCTCCGAGACAGACGAGCGCCAGGGCATCGTGCATATCATCGGCCCGGAACAGGGGTTCACGCTGCCCGGCACCACCATTGTGTGTGGAGACAGCCACACCTCGACCCACGGCGCTTTCGGCGCGCTTGCCCACGGCATCGGCACCTCGGAAGTGGAGCACGTTCTGGCAACCCAGACGCTGATCCAGAAAAAAGCCCGCAACATGAAAGTGCAGGTCGACGGTAAACTGGCCAGGGGTGCGACGGCAAAAGACATCATCCTGGCGGTTATTGGTGAAATCGGCACCGCCGGCGGCACCGGTCACGTCATCGAGTTTACCGGACTAGCCTTCCGCGACCTGTCCATGGAAGGCCGCATGACCGTCTGCAACATGACTATTGAGGGCGGTGCGCGCGCCGGCATGATTGCCCCTGACGAAAAGGCCTACGAATATCTCAAGGGCCGTCCGATGTCGCCGTCAGGCGCCAACTGGGACGCTGCGATGGCGTACTGGGAAACCCTGTTCTCCGATGACGATGCCCATTTTGATGAAGTCATTACGCTGGATGCCGCGTCTCTGCCGCCGATCGTGTCGTGGGGAACGTCACCGGAGGACGTCGTCTCCGTATCAGGAGCCGTGCCAAATCCTGAAGATATTGCAGACGAGGCAAAACGGGTCTCCAAACAACGTGCGCTGGACTATATGGGCCTGACCCCCGGCACCAGAATTACCGATATCGGCCTCGATGTCGTGTGGATCGGGTCGTGCACCAATGGCCGTATTGAGGATTTGCGCGAAGCTGCCCGCATCATCGAAGGCAAGCAGATTTCCGAGCGTCTGGATTACGCCATGATCGTACCGGGCTCCGGCGTGGTGAAGGCCCAGGCGGAAGCCGAAGGCCTGGACAGGATATTCACCGCTGCCGGATTTGAGTGGCGCGAGCCGGGTTGTTCCATGTGTCTTGGCATGAACCCTGATCAGCTCAAGCCCGGTCAGCGCTGTGCGTCGACTTCGAATCGCAACTTTGAGGGCCGCCAGGGTTTCAAGGGCCGGACCCATCTTGTGTCTCCTGCCATGGCTGCTGCAGCCGCCATTGCAGGCCATTTCGTGGACGTCCGCACACTTACTTAAGATAACTTGCGCTTCACCCTTGCGCATCACTTGTTAATATGTTGGAAACCATATTAATCCGGCTTGGGGCAATGCCGGTCAAAACGAATTTGCGTATCCCTTGTGAGCCAGTTCGTCCTATTTTGAGTATTGGGGGATTTATGTCCACGACGACACCTGCTGCCGACACACGATTCCTTCGCCGTGTGCTGGTTTTTCTTGTTGTAGCAACACTTGCATCCGGCGCCATGATGGCCTATGCCGCTGCAAGCATGTCCTGATTTTCCTGACGCTTTTACGCACCAACTGTGGTGCGGGGAAAGTTGCAACAGTAAACCATACAGCACGATGTAACTGTCAGGCCGGACAATGGTTCTGGTAATACGCGTATTGTGCTGGCATCATCGAACTTATGAATTCACCGTTCCACAATGACAGCCGCTGGTCGCACATGCGTGCGCCGTCTGCCGCGGATCTTTCGCATCTTGCGCGCAAGACGTGGGAGCAGGTGCCGCAGACCCTGCGCAAGATGACCGGCGAAATCGCCATCACCGTCGAGGAGTTTCCCGATGATGAGACCATGGACGAGATTGGCAGCGAAACACCCTTCGACATTATGGGCCTGTTGCGGGAAGCCGACGCCGGTCATCCGGTACTGGTGTTGTACCGCAGAGCGGTTCTGGACTACTGGGTTGAACAGGGTGACGAACTGTCTGCCGTGCTGACCCAGGTCATGGTGCACGAAGCAGCCCATCAGCTTGAACTGTCGGAAGAGCTGGTTGCCCAGCTTGAAGCCGAGATTGAGGCTTCAACGCCGCAACCGCGCACGGTGCAGTAATGGTGCGCAAGGCCGACCGCAATGAAGAAGCCGTTCGCAAGGCGCAGGCTGATCTCAAGCGTCTCGGCGAGCAATCTGAAAAAATCCTCGGCACCGGAACCGTCGCCGACGATGAACCCGAAGATCGCATCGAAATGTGGGGAAAGCGCATCGGGCGCAGCGTTGCCTACGTGCTTGGTGCGTATCTGATCTACTATTTCCTGCGCCGTTACGGCGTTATTTAAACGGGACTGACTGATGACACCTGCATCATCCAGAGTTTGCCTCGTCACCGGTGCTGCCCGCGGCATTGGTCTGGCTACGGCCAGGCTGTTCCTTGAAAACGGCTGGCGCGTCGCCCTGATCGACAACAATCGCGAGACGCTTGGCGCGGCGGAAAAGACAATTCCTGCCGACACCGGCCTGTGCATCGACTGCGATGTATCCGATCCGGATCAGGTACAGCGCGCCATAGATCAGACCGCCGCCCATTTCGGCCGCCTCGACGGTCTCGTCAACAATGCCGGCATCGCCGATTTCGGCCCCATCGCCCAGACCGGCTTTGATATCTGGCAGGCAATCATGGCCACCAACCTGTCCGGACCGTTCCTGACCGTCCAATCTGCGGTACCGGTCATGGTGCGCTCCGGCGGCGGCGCGATCGTCAATATTGCATCGATTTCAGGCCACCGCGCCTCGACCTTGCGGGTGGCCTATGGCACCTCCAAGGCGGGGGTCATTCACCTCACCAAGCAGCAGGCGGCGGAGTATGGCAATCAGGGCGTCAGGGTAAACTGCGTATGCCCGGGGCCCGTCGATACCGAGATGGCGAAAAAGGTACATGACGCCGTTATCCGTCAGAGCTATCATGATTCAATTCCGCTCAACCGCTATGGCGAAGAACGCGAAATAGCAGAAGCGATATATTTTCTGGTCTCCGACAAGGCCAGCTATATCAACGGACAGGTCCTGTCGGTGGACGGCGGCTTTGAAACTACCGGTATCGGCTTGCCCGACCTGCGCGCAAAACAAGGCAATACTTGACCTTGCCCAAATCACACGGCACACATCGTTTATCGCATTTGATTTCACCTGAAGGACCAGCCTGATGGATAAGTTCACCACACTGACCGGCGTTGCAGCCCCGCTGCCAACCACCAATGTCGACACCGACATGATCATTCCGAAACAGTTCCTCAAAACCATCAAGCGCACCGGCCTCGGCAAGTCGCTGTTTTTTGAGATGCGCTATAATGACGATGGCTCGGAAAATACTGACTTCACCCTGAACCAGCCGGCCTGGCGCAATGCGCAGATCCTGGTTGCAGGTGATAATTTCGGCTGCGGCTCATCGCGCGAGCATGCACCGTGGGCGCTGCTCGACTTCGGCATCCGCTGCGTGATCTCAACATCGTTTGCCGACATTTTCTACAACAACTGCTTCAAGAACGGCATCCTGCCCATCAAGCTGCCGCAGGAAGACGTCGACAAGCTGATGGATGATGCGCGCCGTGGCGCCAATGCCACGGTGACCGTTGATCTTGAGGCACAGGAGATACGCGGGCCCGATGGTGGTGTGGTCAAGTTTGATCTCGACCCGTTCCGCAAGCACTGCCTGCTCAACGGACTGGATGATATCGGCCTGACATTTGAGAAAAAGGCCTCAATTGATGCCTATGAAGCAAAGATGGCCGACGCCCGCCCCTGGGCCTGATCATCGTCAGGAGACATCTCGCATGATGCGCATATTACCCGCTGCCCTGGCTCTGACCCTGTTGGCGGGGATGAGCGTTCCGGCACAAGCCAAGGTGTCCAAGGGCTGCATTGCCAGCATCAAAAAAACCGTCAAGCGCGCCGGTGTAAAACCGTCACTCGTCGACAAGGCGCTGGACGGCGCCAAGTTCAATGAAAAAGTCGTGCGCTTCTCGCGCTCACAACCGGAGTTCAGGACCAGGATCTGGGATTATATGGCCTTCCTGGTGGACCCGGCCCGCATTGCAGATGGCGAGGCGAACATGGACAGGCACGCCTCGACGCTGGCCGCGGTGGAAAAAAAGTATGGCGTTGACCGCTATATTATTGCGGCTCTTTGGGGAATCGAGAGTGACTATGGCCAGATAAGAGGCGAGTTCTTCCTGCCCCATGCCATGGCCAACCTGATCTGCGCCAACCGTAAAAAGAGATTGTTTACCCGCCAACTCATCGCCGGATTGAAACTGGTGCAAAAAGGCGATGTGCGCCTCGATGACCTGTATTCATCCTGGGCTTCCGCATTCGGTCAGACGCAATTCATTCCTGAAACCTACCAGCGGCTTGCGGTCGACTTCGATCGCGATGGCCGCCGTGACCTGGTTAACTCCATACCCGATGCACTGGCATCCACCGCCAACTTCATGGTCAAGGCCGGGTGGCGGTCCAATGAACCCTGGGGTTTCGAGGTGAAGCTGCCGAAAGGCTATAAGGGGCCCAGCGGCCGCAAGCGCCGGGCATCGGTTCAGACCTGGGCAAAACGCGGCCTCACCAACATCGACGGCTCACCGCTCAGAAGCAATTATTCGGCCGGCCTGCTTTTGCCGGCAGGCAAATCCGGCCCGGCCTTCCTGGTCACACGCAATTTCAATGCACTGTATTCCTATAATGCCGCTGAATCCTATGCCCTTGCCATCGGACACCTGTCCGACCGGCTCAAGGGCAAAGGCCCGCTGGTAGCGCGCTGGCCGACAAATGACCCCGGCCTTACCAGAGCCCAGCGCCTGCAACTGCAGAAGCTCCTGCTGGCGGCTGGTTACGACATTGGCGAGGCAGACGGCAAAATCGGCCCCATCACCACCCGCGCCATCAAGAAAGTGCAGGCCAAGGCCGGTATGGAACAGAACGGCAGGCCGTCGATGGCCGTGCTGAAGGCACTGGGCGGGTAGTTTTATATCGCTCACGCAAGCAGCCTTCGGCTGCGCTCCGCTAGGGCGGGCCTGACCGGCCCGAGGCCCGTCGGGCCTAGTTCCAGAGTTCAGCTCAACTGATTTGATATACTC
>JABDRA010000355.1 GCA_013041995.1 Anderseniella sp.
ATTGCGGTGCGTTGTATGCCCAGACACCAGGGGCATCCTTGCGTGATTATCTGCGCACCTGCGAGCAGTTGCTCGACGACCTGCCGGACCATGTGCAGATTGTTTGCGCGCACGGGCAACCGGAAGACGGTGTGGATGATGTGCCAATACTTGGTTACGGAGACCTGCACGCATTGCGGGATGTGTTGGCCATGCTGTTGCGGGATGAGCCGCGTACAGGCGAGTTGCCGGTGAACGAGCGCATGAACCTGATGTTTTCTGCTGACAGCTTCACAGCGTAACAGCTTAGAATTTTCTATATAAAGACATCTTTATGTGTTATGTGTGGAGTCTTCAATTCTGACAAGGTGAGGTCTACAAATCATGGCTCGCGCAAACTTTCTCGATCTCCTGAAATCCCGCGACTGGCTGTTGGCCGACGGTGCCACCGGCACAAACCTGTTTGCCATGGGATTGCAGTCCGGCGATGCACCGGAATTGTGGAATGAAGATCACACCGACAGGGTTCGCGCTCTGCACCGGAATTTCATTGAGGCAGGCTCCGACATCGTGTTGAGCAATTCGTTCGGCGGAAACGCCTACCGGCTCAAACTGCATGATGCCCAAAACCGTGTGCACGAACTCAACATGAAGGCGGCCCAGCTTGCCCGCATCGAAGCGGACGCAGTGGACCGTCCGGTGATCGTGGCCGGCTCCATCGGTCCGACGGGGGAGATATTCGAACCGGTCGGCACCATGACCCATGACCTGGGGGTTGCGGCGTTCGCCGAGCAGGCCCAGGCACTGGAGGCAGGCGGCGCGGATGTTTTGTGGATCGAGACAATTTCGTCTGAAGAAGAGTTCAAATCAGCGCTCGAGGGGGCTCGCACGACAAGCCTGCCGGTGGTTGCGACCATGAGCTTTGACACCAATGGCCGCACCATGATGGGACTGACGCCTGCAGCCTATGCGGCTCTCGCGGCAGCGCAGCAGCCAGCACCGGACGCCATCGGTGCCAATTGCGGCACCGGCGCTGCTGAACTGGTGGCAACCGTACTCGGCATTACCGAAGCAGATGGCAATGCAGTGGTGGTGGCCAAGGGAAACTGCGGTATTCCGGCCTGGATGGATGGCCACATCCACTATGACGGTACCCCTGAACTGATGGCCGACTATGCCCGGCTGGCATTCGATTCAGGCGCGAAGATCATTGGCGGGTGTTGCGGCACAACCTACGAGCATGTCCGCGCCATGCGCGATGCACTGGAAAATCATTCGCGTGGTGCCAGGCCCACGGTCGAGCAGGTCGAAGCCAGGCTCGGAAAGGTTTCCGCGCTGGCACACGGCACGGATACGGCTGCCGAAGGCGCTGCGCGGCGCGGCCGCGAAGGCCGGGGCCGCAGACGTGGCTGAGGCAGGACTGATGTGAGTGTATTGTCGTCGCACGCAGGCGTCTTCGATCAATATTTTCGCTACACCTTGATGTGACCTTGCAAATCGGCGCAGAAGGCCTACCAAGGATAAATGCCTGACGTTTTAGAAGACACTCCGGATTCTGGTCCGTCCTCCGCCCTGGGGGTGCCGATCTTCCGGGCTGTCTGGTTTGCCAGCATGAGTTCGAATTTTGGCGGTCTTGTGCAGGCAGTCGGCGCATCGTGGTTGATGACCACACTGACCGATTCCCCGCAATACGTGGCACTGGTTCAGGCGTCTACAGCAGCCCGATCATGTTGTTTGCCCTGTTGGCAGGCGCCATTGCTGACAATCTGGACCGCCGGCGCGTGATGATCTGCGCGCAGGCGTTCATGTTGATTGTGTCCACGGTTCTGGCTGTGTGCGCCTGGTACGGAATACTGACGCCCTGGCTGCTGATCGGCTTCACCTTCCTGATCGGCTGCGGAACGGCACTGAACAATCCCGCCTGGCAGGCCTCGGTCGGCGATATGGTACCCCGCGACCTGCTGCCAGGTGCTGTGGCCTTGAACTCTATGGGCTTCAATATCGCCCGCAGTGTCGGTCCGGCCATTGGCGGGGCGATCGTGGCGGCAGGCGGCGCAGCAGCGGCATTCGCCACCAACGCGCTCAGCTATATCGCACTGCTGGCAGTGCTGCTGCGCTGGCGCCCGGACACCGCGCGGCGAACACTGCCGCGCGAGCGAATTGACCTCGCAATTTCAGCGGGAATTCGGTTCGTGGCCATGTCTCCCAACATCCGTACGGTGCTGCAGCGAAGCTGTTTTTTCGGCATGTCCGCCGCCGCCGTGCCGGCACTCCTGCCTGTTGTTGCTACTGATATCATCACCGGCGGACCGCTGGTTTTTGGCACATTGCTTGGCTCTTTCGGGGTCGGCGCAGTCGGCGGCGCCCTATCCAGCGGGAAGTTGCGCAAGAAGTATTCGACTGAATGGATCGTGCGTACCGCATCGGTCGCGGTATTGATCGGCACCATCATGATCGGTGCCAGTGCGCAGTTGTTTCTGACAATGCCTGCCCTGATGCTGACCGGCGCGGGTTGGGTGATGGCGCTGTCCACATTCAACGTATCGGTTCAGATGGCCGCGCCTCGCTGGGTGGTTGCGCGCGCACTTTCACTCTACCAGATGGTAACGTTTGGCGGCATGGCATTCGGGAGCTGATTGTCTGGGTATGTGGCCTCACACCACTCCATTCCGGTTGCGCTGTTCGCCTCAGCCGCGTTGATGGCCATGACCTCATTGCTGGGTTTGATCCGGCCGTTGCAGCAAATCGAGAATGTCGACCTTGCTCCTCTCAATCACTGGAGCGAGCCGGACATTGCGGTACCGCTGGAACCGCGCAGTGGCCCGGTTGTCATCACAGTCGAACACCGCATTGCCGAAAAGGATATCATGGCCTTTCTCCACGTCATGAACGAGCGCCGCCGCATCTGCCGACGGGATGGTTTTCTACGCTGGACCTTGCTGCGCGATCTGGGCGATCCGCAACTATGGATTGAACGTTTTCACGTTCCGACCTGGCTGGACTATGTTCGCGATGCGCAGCGCAGGACCAAGGCGGATGTTTCAATTTTTGAACAGGTGGAGAAGCTCCATATCGACGGCGCACCCGCCGTCGTACGTCGCATGGTCGAACGCCAGCCCGGTTCAATGCCGACGGCACAACCGCCGGGCGGACGCGAACTCGCCGATCCACTGACGGATGTTACCAGGGCTTCCTAGATCAGGATGATTTTTGGTTGAATCAACCAAAAATCATAAACCTGATCGCTTCCAAAGTGTTAGAGCAACTTTATGGGTTCATTTGAACCCATGTTGCTCTAGGCGAGCTCTTCCAGCTGTTCCAGCAATGTGTCCACTTCTTCCGCCGTGTTATAGTGCGCCAGGCCAATGCGCAACACGCCGCCATCCTTCATCAGGTTCATATGGTTGATCGGTTCAAGTGCGTAGTTGTGACCCGACCACAGGAAGGTGTTGTCATCTGCCAGCGACTTGGCCATGTCTGCAGGGTCCTTGCCGTCCACGGTGATGGAGACGGTCGGGACCCGGCGCGCCAGTGCGTTGTCTGACGTGATGCCGCGCACCTTGACACCCTTGATGGACGTAAGGCCGCCAATCAGTTGCCTGGTCAGTGCCATTTCATGGCCCATGGCGGCTTGCATGCCGGCTGCAATCCGGTCTCGCGACAACGGCAATCCGGCGTCATCGTCACCCAGCGATGCAATGTACTCGATAGCTCCCAGTGAGGCTGCGAGTGTTTCGCGAGGGGCTGAGCCCGTTTCAAACTTCGCCGGAGAGCCATATTCAAGAGCGGGCCGCACCTGGTAGGAGAACATGGAATCCAGCAGATCGCTGCGCCCGTACATGATGCCCTGGTGTGGGCCGAAGAACTTGTAGGCGGACGAGACCAGGAAGTCACAGCCGATATCCTGCACATCAATGACTCCATGCGGTGCGAACTGCACCGCATCCACATAGCTGATCGCGCCGGCGCTGCGTGCCTTGGCGCACATGGATTTCACGTCGTTGATGGTGCCGGTGCAATTGGAGGCATAACTTACCGCGACAATTCTGGTCTTGTCGCTCAACACCTTGTCCAGCGCATCGTCGGGGAACTCAAACGTATCGGTATCAAACTCGATCCATTTGACCGTGGCGCCGGTGTCGGCCGCTACCAGCAGCCACGGTGCCACATTTGCATCATGGTCCATCCGCGATAACACGATCTCGTCGCCTTCACCGAGATTCAGGGTCTTCTGCAGGTTACGCGACATGGCCAGTGTTATCGTGGTCATGTTGGCACCGTAGAAAACGTCAGTGGTTGCAGGCGCATTGTAGAACTGGGCTGCCGCCTGATGCGCCTCATCCACCAGCGCCAGCGCCATCTCGGACGTCACAAACGCACCGCCGAGATTGGCATTCTGCTCGATCATGGCCCGGTTGGCGCGGTTGATGACGTGCTGCGGCACCTGGGTGCCGGCCGGATTGTCGAGATAAATGCGCGATTTTCCATCATCGGAAATGGAAAGAGCAGGGAACTGGGCTCGCACGCCAGCAATAGAAAATCCGGTCATGATAATCCTGAACCAATAACTGTCGGGGAGGGGTGTCTGGACTGCTAAAGGTGCGCGGTATCAGCATCTTAGTCAAGCAGATGCGGTCCTTTTTCACTGCAGCAGTCGCAATCAGGCAGCTTTTTGTCGCTCGTTCATGCGCATGCTTGATTCATTAACGGTTATGAATGTCTAATTGCGCCGCGCGCACGATGCATCTAGTGGAGAAGATGATGACTGAAGAAGACGATCTCGACCTGCGGTCTCTGGATGATGAAGAGCTTACCCAGCAGATGCACGACGACCTTTATGACGGTCTCAAGGAAGAGATCGAGGAAGGCGTCAACATCCTGCTTGAGCGCGGCTGGACCCCGTACAAGGTGCTGACCGAAGCCCTGGTTGAGGGCATGCGCATTGTCGGCATCGACTTCCGCGATGGTATCCTGTTTGTGCCGGAAGTGCTGCTGGCGGCCAACGCCATGAAGGCGGGCATGTTCATTCTCAAGCCGTTGCTGGCTGAAACCGGCGCACCGCGCGTCGGCAAGATGGTCATCGGCACGGTCAAGGGTGATATTCACGACATCGGCAAGAATCTCGTTTCCATGATGATGGAAGGTGCCGGCTTTGAAGTGATCAATATCGGCATCAACAACCCGGTCGAGAATTACCTGGCGGCCATTGAAGAGCACGAGCCGGACATTCTCGGCATGTCAGCCCTGTTGACGACTACGATGCCCTACATGAAAGTGGTCATCGACACCTTGAAGGAAAAGGGCATGCGCGATGATTACATCGTGCTGGTCGGCGGCGCGCCGCTGAACGAGGAATTTGCCGCCGCCATCGGGGCAGACGCCTATTGCCGTGACGCTGCCGTGGCCGTGGAAACCGCCAAGGAGTTCATGGCCCGCAAGCACAATCAGGTAACTGCCTGA
>JABDRA010000360.1 GCA_013041995.1 Anderseniella sp.
GTGGGCACACAGTGCGACCGCAAAACCGGACGCGCCGGCACGCGCGGTACGGCCAATACGATGCACATAGACTTCAGGTACATGCGGCAGTTCGTAGTTGATGACCATTTCGACATCGGGCACATCGATGCCGCGAGCCGCAATATCGGTCGCAACCAGGATCGGACAGGTACCTTTGCGGAACCGGTCCAGCGCCTTCTCACGATTGCCCTGTGATTTGTTGCCGTGAATGGCAGCCGCCTCAAAACCATCCAGCACGAGCCGCTTCACAACCCGGTCGGCACCACGTTTGGTGCGGGTAAACACGATCACGCGCTTGCCCATGTTCTCGCGCGCCAGATGCGCCACTGCAGCAATCTTGTTGCCTGCAGCAATATGCATGACCGACTGGTTGATGCGCTCTGCCGGTGTAGACAGCGCCGCTACGGCAATTTCCACCGGAGACTTCAGGTGCTGATCGGTAAGCTTGCGTATCTCCTTCGGCATGGTGGCCGAAAACAACAGGGTCTGGCGCTTTGCAGGCACCAGCGCAACGACACGCCGGATGGCCGGCATGAAACCGATATCCAGCATCTGATCTGCTTCATCGAGGATCAGCACTTCAACCGAGTCCAGCCGCAGGCAGCGTTGGTCTATCAGGTCGAGCAGGCGGCCAGGTGTCGCAACCACAATGTCGACACCGCGCGCCATGGTGGCTTTCTGCGGCCGGATGGATACACCGCCCACAATGGCGGTTGCCGACAACTTCATGCGTGAACCATAGTCGCGCACCGACTTCATGATCTGGGTCACCAGTTCACGGGTCGGCGCCAATATGAGTGCGCGGCAGGAATTGGGTTTGGGTTTGCCACCGGACGCTGCAAGGCGCTGCAGCAATGGCAGCGCAAAGGCGCCGGTTTTGCCGGTGCCCGTCTGGGCCAGCCCGATTACGTCGCGTCCGTCAAGAATTGTTGGGATAGCCTTCACCTGGATAGGCGTAGGCACGTCATGGCCCAATGCTTCAAGAGCATTGAGCAACGGCCTGTCGAGGCCGAGGTCGGTAAATTTCAAGTTATTATTCTTTCTTGTAAGCAATGCGCGCAAAGGTTTGGCGCATCTGGGTTTCTTTTCGACGGCAACGGGCAGTGAACCCAGATTTGATGGCTCAAGGTCGCCACCGAAGAAAAACATGTGTCACGGGCATGGAGTAGTCTTGCGACTCGTTTGGTCGCGGCCCATGTCCAATATCCGCACAAGCACAGATGTGGGTATCGAAGTCAAGCAAAGCAAGCCGGTGCGGCGCAGATGCCGCAGCTCATGCTTAATACCCGGTTCGTAAAGGCAGTCAAACCGGTGTCGTTACCAAGGCTTTCTAGCTGGAAACAAGCGTGTCCGGCAGATCGTTCATCGACGTCCTGCCCAGTTGTGCCAGAGTGAGGCTGGTTTCATCTGTCAGGACATCCCACAATTGCGACAGGCTTCGCTCACCACCGGCTGCCATGGCAAACAGCACAGGCCGCCCGAGGAACACGAAATCGGCACCCATCGCATAAGCCTTGACGATGTCCTCGCCGGATCGAATGCCGGAATCGTAAAACAGCGGATAATCCTTGCCCACCGCTTCGCGAATGCGCTGCAGCATCATAATCGGTGGCGGGGCGCTGTCCAGTTGGCGGCCGCCATGGCTGGATACCTGAACAGCGTCAACACCTGACTGTTTCAAGCGCACTGCGTCTTCGACACTCAAGACGCCTTTGACCACCAGTCGTCCCTGCCATTGCTCCCGCAGGCTTTTCAGTTTGGCCCAGTCTGCCGCAGCCCGGCTTTCGGTGCGGTCGAACCTGTTGCCCGGCCCGACGAAGTTCGCCATTTCGGGACGCCCGTTGATCAGGGTTGAAAGCGACCAGCGCGGATGCATGGCAAAGTCGATGAACTGGCGCGGGCCTATTTTAAACGGCATCTTGAAACCACGCCGCAGTTCACGAGGGCGCCGGCCCACCTCCGGCACATCGAGCGTCACGACCAGGGTGCGATATCCGCATGCCTGCGCCCGGTCCAGCAGGCCCGTCGTACCGCTGCCGTCACCACTGATATAAAGCTGGAACCAGGCATGCCCGTCTGCCTTTTCGATTATGGTCTCCAGCGAGGTGGACGCAACCGTCGACACACCGACCGGCACCTTGTGGCGTGCCGCCATCCGCGCCAGCATGAGATCAGCCCCGGGCGTGGACAGGTTGCACATGCCCATAGGGCTGATGCCAAACGGCCGCGTCGCATCGTGATCGAACACCTTCACGCCAAGATCACGTTTGGTGACATTGACCAGAATGCGTGGCTGCAACCGCAGGTCACGCAATGCAGCCTTGTTCAGGGCCTCTCCATGCCCCTCGCCCGCCGCGCCGTCGATATAGTCGAACACCATCCACGGCAGACGCGCACGAGCCAATGCGCGCGCATCTGCTGATGAGTGGATTTCGCTCGAGCCAAACACTGCGAGTTCCCTTAAGCCTGAACAGCCTTCATGAACCTGTCGCGGATCACCACCGAATCCATGGTGATAACCGGCACCTTCACGTTGCCGCTCTCACACTTGGTAACAATGATGGTCATCTTGTTGCTGTCCAGCGCTTCCTGAACGGTCTTGCCGGTGTCTTCGGCGCGGCATTCAACAACGTTTTCACAACCACACGCCTTGGCCACGGCCGTCAGAGAGGTTTTCTTGCCGGCATAGGTCGGCTGGTCACCGGTGGAGCCATAGCTGCCATTGTCGATGATGAGCAGAATGAAGTTATCCGCCACATTGTTGGCAATTGTCGGCAAGGTGCCGAAATTTGTCAGCACGGAGCCATCACCGTCAATCGAGATAACCTTCTTGCCCTGTGCCAGGGCCAGGCCAAGGCCGATGGACGATGACAGGCCCATGGTGCCGAGCATGTAGAAATTGGTCGGCTGGTCGTCCGTCAGATGCAGTTCCTGGCTCGGCAGCCCGATATTGCAGACAACCAGATGGTCACGAATGATGGGCGCGATGTCGCGCAGAATTTCAGAGCGGATCATGATCAGTATCCTTTCCAGAAGCTGGCATCGGTGAGAATGGCAACCGGCTTGTTGCACATGAAGGTATATTTGAGGATCGCGTCCAGTTCATTGACGTCGTCCTCCTTGTGGAAGTGGTAGGTCGGAATGTTCAACTGGTTGAGCAGGGCTTTGGTGTGCACCGCCATTTCCACCTGACACGCCACCGGCTCGCCCAGTTCGCCCCGGTACGAAATCAGCATGGGCAACGGCATCCGGTAATACTGGGTCAGCGTCACCAGCGTATTGATGGTCACACCGATAGCCGTGTTCTGCATGATGATTGCCGGACGCTTGCCGCCCATGAAGGCACCGGCGCACAGCCCCATGCCCTCATCTTCCTTGTTGGACGGTATGTGGTAGATGTTCTCGCTGGCGTCGATCGCGTCGATGACGCCGGCCAGCTGCTTGCAGGGCACTGTGGTAACAAAATTGACGCCATTGGCGACCATGTCATCCACGATTTTGGTGTTAACAGACACAGACTTTACTCCTCATGTGTGGGAATGCATATAGTTTTGAGCGCGTTCATTTGGCCGTATAGCCTCCATCAACGGACAATACCTGGCCGGTGACGTAGGAAGATGCGGGCGAACAGAAAAACAGGATTGGCCCGTCAATGTCTTCAGGTTCGCCATTGCGGCCGATACAGGTCTGAGCCGCGTTGCGGGCCGCCCTGTCGGGATCATCGAAAACCGGCGCCGTCAGTTCCGTTCTGAAGAACCCCGGCGCCAAAGCATTCGCCGTGATCCCGAAAGATGACCAGGCTTGCGCCATGGCGCGGGTCATCTGGCTTACACCGCCCTTTGACGTGCCATAGGCCATGCCGCCGGGAAACGCCCTGAAGCTCTGCAGGGAGGCAAAATTGATGATCCGTCCAAAGCCGTTCTGCTTCATCGCCGGAACGAAGCCCTGGGCCAGAAAGAATGGCGCTGAAAGGTTCAGGTCCAGCGTCACATCCCAGTTTTCCGGTGTAACATCATCAGCAGCTTCACGGGTGTTGATCCCTGCTGCGTTGATCAGGATATCGGGTGGACCGAACCCTTCAACCACATCTTCGATAACCTGGTTCAGACAGGCGCGGTCGGACAGATCTGCCTCTACGAACCCTGCCTGACCGGAATGGCCCTTGACCCATTCAGCAAGAGCATTGCCACGCCGTGCCACACCGACAACCCTGACGCCGGCAGCAAGCAGGACATCCGCTGAACGCCGGCCCAGCCCGGCGCTTGCGCCGGTCACGCATGCCGTCTTGCCGGAGAGGTCGAACAGAGAATTGTGGGGCTGGTCCTGCATCTTGCCCTCTACATGGCCGCAGTCAGGTCGAAGTCTTCGTCAGGGAAATACTTGGCCAGCCGGATGTCGGCGGTGCGGGCATGGCCTTCCATGCCTTCAAGCCGGGAAATCCGTGCTGTTGCTTCGGCCACCGGTTTTGCCCCTTCGCGGGTGGCGCGCTGCCATGTGACGATTTTCATGTACTTGTGCACCGAAAGTCCGCCGGTATATTTGGCGGCACCCGAGGTTGGCAGCACGTGGTTGGTACCCGATGCCTTGTCACCGAAGGCGACCGTGGTTTCCTCGCCGAGAAACAGCGAGCCGTAACATTTGAGGCGGCCCAGCCACCAGTCGAGGTCTTCCGCCTGAACGGTGAGATGTTCCGGTGCATAGTCATCAGATGTGGCCGCCATCTCCTCGCGCGTGTCACACACGATCACCTCGGCATAATCACGCCATGCTGCTTCGGCGTTCTTGCTGTTGAGTTCAGGCAGGTCTGCAATCAGTCCAGGCACCAGTTCCAGCACACGTTCAGCCAGCTCCTGATCATCGGTCACCAGCCACACCGGTGAATTGTAGCCGTGCTCTGCCTGACCGACCAGGTCTGCCGCTACGATGTCGGCATCTGCTGTCTTGTCAGCCAGAATGAGACTGTCGGTCGGGCCGGCAAACATGTCGATGCCGACACGGCCAAACAGTATCCGCTTGGCTTCGGCCACGAACTGGTTGCCGGGCCCCACAAGAATGTCGGCTTTCGGCAGGTCGAACAGGCCGAATGCCATGGCAGCCACTCCCTGGACGCCGCCCAGCGCCAAAATCGAATCTGCCCCGCAAATATGCGCTGCATAAATGATGGCGGGAGCTATGCCGACGCCGGGACGTGGTGGTGAACAGGCGATGATGTTTTCGCAACCTGCCACACTGGCAGTTGTCACTGTCATGATTGCCGATGCGATGTGGCTGTAACGCCCTCCGGGAATGTAACAACCGGCAGTGCGGACGGGAATGCTTTTCTGACCCGCGATCAGGCCAGGGACCACTTCCACCTCGATATCCTGCATGGTGGCCATCTGGGCTTCTGCAAAACGGCGCACATTTGCATGGGCGAACTGGATGTCCAGCTTCAGTTTTTCAGGAACCAGGGCTGCAGCAGCCTCGATTTCGGCAGCCGTGAGCTTGATGTTTCCATCATACTTGTCAAACTTTGCCGCGTATTCCAGTGCCCCGGCATCACCGCGCGTTTCAATATCGTTCAGAATAGACTGCACGGTGTCTCGGACGTCGTCGGCGCCAGTGGCTGACGTCAAATCGGCCTTCTTCAAATAATTGCGGGACATCGATCACAATCTCCTTGCTTTGAGGTACTGACAGCTACCTGTCAGACATCACTGGAACAAATACAAAACAATAACCATCAGAAGCAGATAACACGCCGATTTGGCTGCAATTCTGCCGGCAGGTTCGCCGGTAAAACCTGACATGAACACGCTGACCGCAGACACTGCACCAAGCGCGGTTATTCCCAGAACCGTAAGAACCAAAAACATATCCAGCTCCTGATCCGATATTAACCGCCCATTAATGTAATAGCTTGCATTTCGGAAAATGCAAGCTATTACATCATTTAATTCGGAAGATTTTGCAAGCCATGCAATAACCTGCTGAATTGCTGAAACAATTGATCATCGACTGACACAAAATGGTACCCTCGGGACGCAATCTGCCAACGCTTGAAGATGTAGCCAGCGCCGCAGGTGTGTCTACGGCAACGGTCTCGCGCTGCCTCAACGAACCCGACAAGGTATCGGAA
Organism: Anderseniella sp.; assembly: GCA_013041995.1. GTDB lineage: Bacteria > Pseudomonadota > Alphaproteobacteria > Rhizobiales > Aestuariivirgaceae > Anderseniella. The sequence goes on from JABDRA010000360.1 coordinate 6,140, forward strand.
AAAACGCGGGAACGCGTAATGCAAGCTGTCAGCAAACTCAACTACTCGCCCAACTTCGGCGCCCGCGCCATAGCAGCAAACCGCACAGGAATTTTTGGCGCGGTCATCCCGACAATGGAAAACGCGATTTTCGCGCGCGGTATTGAAGCTTTCCAAAAAGCACTTGTCGAAAAGAACGCCACGACTCTGGTGGCAAGTTCTGCTTACGACCCTGAGCAGGAGGCGCAACTGATCCGTACCATGGTCGCACGTGGTGCTGACGGTTTGTTGCTTATCGGAACTGAAAGGCGTCCGGAGATTTATGAATTTCTGTCGAAACGCAATATTCCCACTGTAGTAGCCTGGGCATGCTCTGCGGACAAATCCCAGTCCTATGTAGGTTTTGACAATCGCGCAGCATCCAAGCGTCTGGTGGCCAGGGCGATCAGCATGGGTCACAGGTCATTTGCCTGTATTTCAGCACCGACCAGCACCAATGACCGGGCCCGCGACCGTGTTCTCGGTGCGCGCCAGGCAATCACCAGCGCCGGTCTGGATGCCGCAGCCATGCCGGTTATCGAAACGGACTACTCGATTGAGAACGGTCGGGAGGCCTTCAGGCAGATCGCTGCAGCAGCCCCCCTTCCCTCACTTGTTATCTGCGGCAACGACGTGCTGGCCGTAGGCGCCATTCAGGCGGCAAAAAGCGCTGGTCTTGACGTTCCAGGAGATGTGTCAATCACCGGATTCGACGACATCGAACTGGCAACCGTCATCAGCCCGGCCCTGACAACCGTTCATGTCCCGCACCGGCAAATGGGACAACTTGCCGGTGACACGCTTTACAGTCTGGTCAAGGATACTGAGGGGCCGATCAGGATTGAACTTGGAACCCGGATCGTCGAGCGGGAGTCACTGGCCACGCCCAAACAAGGCCAATGAGACGCCGTCTGTTTCCGACAACCGGCCCCTTGAGCGGCGGCGGTCAAGACTGCATCGTTTCCCGGCATGAAACTGCGCTCTAGTTTTCAGATCCAGGAGGTTTGCGCCTCTTGTCCAGCAGACGCTTGAAACGGTCCACTGTCTCGTCGACCAGGCCGCGCGCTTCCTCTTCCTGACTGTCGGGCGCCTGACCATCTTGCTCAACCGGTTCTCCTGCAGTCCGGTACTTCAAGGCCAGCGCCTTGATGAAACCGTCCTTGACTGTTGCCCACAGGTTGGCGGCCTCCAGTGAGGCAGCGCCTTCGAACTGCTTTTCGTTCATGACAAGTGAAAATGAAATATCCACCGGCTTGTCGCGCGCGTTGAGATATTTTTGTGCCGGTTTGAAAAGCGTTTTCTGCATCAGCCCGGCGTCAGCCGGTACCTGCATTTTGACATCATGTGCCAGCAGGCGCCAATCCATGTTGATCTCCGCCCGATCAGTTCTTTTCCAGCTGTCAGTCACATCAACGTCAATGCTGCCTTCTTCAAGCCAGCTGATCACCGGAGCGTCTGAAAAATGTCCAAGGACCGAGACCGGCAGCTGATCGATCTTCCAGGTCGTGTTGCGGCCACCGTCAGCAGGCGCTGACCTGATTTCCAGCTTTCGCCCGGCCAGCGTGCCGGACACATTCGAGCGGAAAAACAGATCAAACACCGCGTAATTGCTACGCAGCGGTGTGGCCTCAACCGATGTGAACATCACGTCCAGCGCCTGTTTCCTGGCATTGTAAAGCTGCACTCCGGCGTTTGAGATCGTCATGTGCCTGATGATGAAATTTCTTCTGGTTCTGATTTTGCGAGATTTTCTGCTCCGGTCGCGTTTCTTGACATCGAACCGCCCGGACACATCATTGACCGATAGCGTTTCGAACACCGGTGTACCAAACACAAGCGTGCTCATCTGAAGATCACCGGCAATTTCAGCCACCTTTAGATAAAAATTGCTCTTTTCATTGCTCACCCGTTTTGCAGTCAGGCCGGCAAATCTGAAAGTCCCGGTAAACAAGTTACCCGAGATATCCGACGCGATTACCTCGATCCCCGTGCGTTGCTCAAGTTTTGCCAACGCCCAGTTGCCAATCGGTTTGAGAAACAGGAAGTTGATCGCGAGAAGGCTGACAATTGTCGCGACGAATGCGCCTGCTGAGACCCGTTTGACCCATTTGAATGCAACAGATGGTTTGGCACTTGCCGGCGAGACGGCAACATCGCTTCCGCCGGTTTGCCGTTCATCAGTTGATCGCTTCTTTTCCTGATTTCCGAAAGCTCGGAAGAGACCGGCAATCATGCCTGCAACCGCAGCCGTCACGATGGCTACGAGGCTGAATACGGCAGACACCGCAGCCACGATAAACGGGAACAGAACTTCGATGAGCAGACCGACGAGTAATTCCAAAGCTACAATCCTAAATATAAGAGGAAGCAGCGTTCCGGACGCCCTGCATGCCACCAGCCTCAATAGTGCCTATTCATGCAATCATATCGCCATGAAAAGTGTTACGTTTTTGAAAAGCTCTTCCGCCAATTACAACTCTTCAGTCCGCAGATCATCTCAAACGAAATGCTCTGAAGCTGGCAAACGTCTACAGCTATCAGATTCACTGAGGCATCAAAACCTCATCGCCGGTCAGAGCAGTTTGCGTTGAACGCTGGCTGTTAGCGTCAGGTGCCTAGGGTCAGGACCCATTAATGTTATCCATTCTGCGGGAGGATATTTTGCC
>JABDRA010000365.1 GCA_013041995.1 Anderseniella sp.
AGGCTCGATAACCATTGTCGAGCGCAAGATACCACAATCAGTGATGTCATTTGCCATGCCCGGACTGGTGCGTAGCGACCCGGATTTCGTTACCGCCTATGTGATGAATTTCGTACTGGGAGATGGTGGCTTCGGCTCGCGCCTGATGGAAGAAGTTCGCGAGAAGCGGGGACTGACCTATGGTATCTATACTGGCCTGGCGTCATGGACAAACGGTGGCTTGCTGATCGGGTCGGTGTCGACCCAGAATGCCAAGGCGGGAGAGACGCTCGACGTCCTTCGAGCTGAACTTGTGAAGATGGCGGAAAAGGGCCCAACCGAGGAAGAACTCGAACAGGCAAAGACTTACCTGACAGGGTCTTACGCGCTTCGCTTCGACAGCGGCAGCAAGATTGCCGGCCAGTTGCTGGGCATCCAGCAGGACAATCTGGGCATTGATTATGTGATCAAACGCAACGATCTGATCAGAGCAGTCACGGTCGAAGACGCCAAACGCGTCGCCAAGCGCTTGATCGATCCTGAGGCACTGACAATCTCGATTGTCGGGCGGCCCGAAGGAATTCCGTTGAAAACCGGCGAAGCACCCGGTTGATTACAGATTGCGGTTTAGGCCGGAAATTGTTTCAGATTTGATCTCCACATAGATACAGCGGTTCCTGCCTGGATCAGGCAGGAACCATAAATCTATTTTATTTCAAAAGATTAGGCGTTTTTGCATCGGTGCGGTCGTTTGCGCTTCGTTGCAACTTGCGCTAAAGCATGTTTCGCGGAACTGCGTGCGGTTTTGCCAATAAAGACGTGCTAAGACTAGGGCCTGGGGCATGGGGTTTGATTCCGTCGAAACCTGAGTGCGTCCAGAAACGATTTAGTATTATCCAGGGGTTCGCCTGAATGAGCGTTTCGAATGGCGCATTTATTCACGATGTTTCGGGCTGCATGTCGGCGCATGTCGGTTATGCGGGATTGAGTGATGAAGATCTGGCGCTCTATATGGAAAGAGCCGGGGCCGCCCGCGCACGCCTGTGCGCCATGTACAAGCAACACGCGTTGCCGCTGCTACGCCTGCCCCAGAAAATAGATGATCTTGCATCGTGCAAGATGGCGGCAATGTTTCTGCGCGACGGGGCAACCGATATCGTTTTCCTGGGAACCGGCGGATCGTCTCTGGGTGCGCAGGCCATTATGCAACTGGCCGGATACCGGGTGCCGGGCTGTGAAGCCAATTTGGGGGCAAGGCTGCATTTCTTTGACAATCTGGATGCCTCGACGCTTGCAGAGGCATTCGCCTCACTGCCTTTGGCGACAACCAGGGTACTCGTCATATCCAAGTCGGGCGGTACGCCTGAAACAATGGTGCAGATACTGTGTCTGCTCGGCGCGCTTGAACATGCCAGACTTGCGCCTGCCAACCACATCGTAGCACTGAGCGAGCCTGGTGATCCGCACCGCAACCCTTTGTTGCGGCTTGCCCGGATACACCGCCTGATGCTGCTGGATCATGATCCGCACGTTGGCGGGCGATATTCAGCCCTGTCAAACGTAGGCTTGCTGCCGGCGCTTGTGGCCGGTCTTGACGGTTTGGCCATTCGCAAAGGTGCCGGTGATATCATGCAGGCGGTACTTGCCGGCGACAACGCGTCTCCGGTGATTGGCGCGGCCGTCTGCGTGGCGCTTCAGGAAACCCGCGGCATGAATGTTTCGGTGATGATGCCTTATGCTGATCGGCTGCGGTTGTTTTCCAGCTGGTATGTTCAGTTGTGGGCCGAGAGCCTGGGCAAGAACGGCCTGGGGTCTCAACCGGTGGCAGCGGCCGGACCGGTTGACCAGCATAGCCAGATGCAACTTTTTATCGACGGTCCCGAAGGTCGCCTGATCAACCTCATTTTCCCGGCGACGAAAAAGCAGGGACCGCGTCTGCCGGACAGCCTGGCATCAGATCCGATGCTTGGCTATCTGGCTGGGCGCACAGTAGGTGACGTAACCGCCTGCCAGCAAAGTGCCGCGGTTGAGGTTCTCATACGCAATGGCAGGCCGGTCAGGGTATTTGCCGTGGACAGGGTGGATGAACGCACGCTTGGTGCCCTGATGATGCATTTCATGCTTGAAACCATCCTTGCAGGCTTCATGATGAATATCGATCCGTTCGATCAGCCCGCCGTTGAGCAGGGCAAAGTACTGACCCGGGATTATCTTGCCGCGATGAAGTCGTGAACCGGGTGGCAACAAACCCCGGATTGTTTACGAAACAGCAGGACAGTTTCACGGATTTGAACATCCTGCATACCTGATTGAGGGAAAGGCAAAAAGCGGTAAACCATGATCCGCAAACTTTCAGAAAATACCATCAATCGTATTGCCGCCGGTGAGGTCATCGAGCGGCCCGCCAGTGTCGTCAAGGAACTGGTTGAGAACGCGCTCGATGCTGGCAGTACCGCTATCGAGGTGGCTTTGGCTGCAGGTGGCAGGTCCATGATACGGGTTGCCGACAATGGCTTCGGCATGACGGCTGAGGAGCTTGAGCTTGCTGTTGAACGCCACGCTACTTCAAAACTGGCCGAGGATGATCTGGTCAATATTCGCACCCTGGGGTTTCGCGGCGAGGCGCTGCCATCCATCGCCGCAGTGTCGCGCTTGAAGATATTGTCACGTCCGCGCTCAGGAGGCGACGCGCACGAAATACGTGTCGAGGGCGGGCGCAAGCAGCCTGTTCGCCCGGCCGCCCTTTCAGACGGCACCGTCATTGAGGTCACCGACCTGTTCTTTGCCGTGCCGGCGCGACTGAAATTCCTGAAGTCCGAACGTGCTGAAACCGCTGAAGCAGCCGACGTGGTGCGTCGCCTCGCCATGGCCCATCCGGGTGTCCGGTTCACCATGACGTCTGACGGGCGAACACTGGTTGATCTTCGCGAAGGTGAACTTGAAGCCCGCATTCACGCGGTGATGGGGCGGGAGTTCCGGGGTAACACGGTTGCCATTGATGCTGAGCGTGAGACGGTCAAATTGACCGGGCTGGTCAGCCTGCCGACATACCATCGCGCGCAGGCCAACCAGCAATATGTGCATGTCAACGGCAGGCCGGTGCGTGACAAGGTCATCGCCGGTGCTTTGCGTGGTGCCTATGCCGATTTCATGATGCGTGGACGCCACCCGGCCGTCGCGCTTTTTCTCACCGTGCCGCCGGACGAGGTGGATGTTAATGTTCATCCCGCGAAGACCGAAGTGCGCTTTCGTGACCAGGCCCTGGTGCGTGGCCTGATTGTCGGGTCCATCCGTCAGGCGCTTGCTGACGCCGGTCACCGGGCATCGAATACCGTGGGGGCCGGCACCATCAATTCATTTCGTCCCGAGACCGGTTCCTACCAGCCGCAATCGCAAAACTGGACACCGCCGCCACGCTCGGGATTTCAGGAAGCCCAGGCTGCATTTGAGGCGTTTGCACCGCCATCCGGTGCCGGGGTGCACGAGGCGCCGGTTGATGATGATCTGGATACCCCGTTGGGCGCACCGCGCACCCAGCTGCACGAAAACTATATCATCTCCCAGACCCGTGATGGCGTGGTGATCGTGGACCAGCATGCCGCGCACGAGCGTCTGGTATATGAGAAAATGAAGGCCCAGTTTGCAGCTTCGGGCATTGCCCGGCAGCCTCTGCTGGTGCCGGAAATCGTTGACCTCGATGCAGCATCTGCCGAACGCCTGCTGGATGCCGCCGCTGATCTGGCTGAGTCCGGACTGGTGATCGACGGGTTTGGTCCAGCCTCGGTCGCGGTTCGCGAAGTACCATCGCTGATTGCCGGCGGCAATATCGCCAAGCTGATCAGGGACGTGGCCGATGATCTGGAAACATTCGAAGCTTCAACCGGCGTGCGCGAACGGGTGGATCATGTCCTGTCGACCATGGCGTGCCACGGATCAGTGCGCTCGGGCAGGCGGCTCAAGCCGGAAGAAATGAATGCGCTGCTCAGGGAGATGGAAGCCACACCGCACTCCGGCCAGTGCAACCACGGCAGACCGACTTATGTCGAACTGAAACTGTCGGATATCGAGCGTTTGTTCGGCCGGAGTTAACCCGCAATTGCATGATGTTAAGTATCAACGCCGCTTCAGGCCATCCACCAGATGCACCAGCAGACCTGCCAGCAGGCCCCAGAAGGCAGCTCCAACACCAAAGGTGGCGATACCGGATGCGGTTACGATGAAAGTCGCGGCAGCCGCAAACCTGGTTGCCGGGGCATCGAAGGCAGAGGCCAGCGCGCCGATCAATGGTGTGATCAGCGCCAGTCCTGCCACAACGGCGATAATGGCTTTCGGCATGGCTAGGATGGTGACGATAATCACCGGCCCGAACAATCCCAGCAGCATCCAGATGATGCCGTAGGAAATACCGACCTGCCAGCGTTTGGACTTGTCCGGGTGAACATCATCACCGAGACAGATGGCTGCTGTAATGGCCGCCATGTTGAAGGTGTGTGAGCCGAACACACCGGCGATCATCGAGCCGATGCCTGTCACTCCAAGACTGGCGGCAACAGGCGGCGTATAGCCATGCGCGCGCAGCACCGCAAAGCCCGGCAGGTTCTGTGACGCCATGGTGACGAGATACAGCGGCAGGCCGAGGCCGATCAGGACGGCGGGGTTGAACTCCGGCATGATGAATACCAAAGACAATGCCTCGAACCGGAATACCGGGACAGGCACGCCTGCATAGGTGAACGCTATGACAAGGCCCGTGGCAAGAGCTGCCAGAACCGCATACAGCGGGCTGATCAGCCGCACGATCAGAAACACCGCAATCAGCGGCAGCACCATGCGCCAGTCATTGACCGCGTAAGTGGCAACGGCAATGCAGAACGGCAACAGCACGCCGGCCAGCATGCCGGATGCGATGCCGGTGGGAATGGATGAAACCACACGATTGATCGGCGGTACTGCGCCGGTCAGGGCGATCAGGCCGCCGGCCAGCACGAACGCCCCGACGGCTTCGTTGATGTTGATCCCGGTCGATGCTGCGATGAGCGCTGCGCCCGGTGTTGACCACGCCAGCACGATGGGCACCTTTTTCCAGGTGCTCAGCAGCATGGACCCGATTGCCTTGGCAAAACAGATGGCGGCAACCCAGCTGGCGGTCTGCGCCGGACTGGCGCCGACAGCCTGGGCCGCAGCCAGAATGAGAGCAATCGTTGAGCCGTACCCAACCAGCGCAGCGACCAGTGCTGCAGAAATCATCGATGGTCTCATTCACCGGCTCCACGAAACTGCAGTGTCAGTACCTTGGTGTCGCCATACCGATGTTCGCCCAGCAAGGTCAGTTCATCAGGAATCGCGACGTCCACCTTGGCAGCTTCCTCCACCACGACAACTGCGTTTTCTGCAAGCCAGCTGCCTGAAATCATTGACGTGAGTGCGCGCTCTGCCAACCCTTTGTCGTAAGGTGGATCAAGGAACACCAGGGAATAGGGGCTCATGGGCGTGCAGGAACCCAGGCTGGCGGCATCGCGGCGCCACAGCTTGCACTGCCCAATGACGCCGAGCGTGTCGGCATTGCGCCTGATGAGGCCACGGGCGCTGTCGCTGTTGTCGATGAAATGGGCGTGTTTGGCGCCGCGCGACAAAGCTTCGAGGCCAAGCGCGCCGGTGCCCGCGAACAGGTCCAGTACGCGCGCGCCGTCAATGCTGAAACCCGGTATGCCATGTTCAAGCCGGTTGAAGATCGCCTCGCGCACCCGGTCTGTTGTCGGGCGGGTATCGCGGCCATCAGGCGCGGATAAACTGCGGCCCTTGAACTTACCGCCGACGATCCGCACGGGCAGCTCCCTTGGCACCGGAGCGCTTTCCGGCAGGTTTGCATGCACCGGATTTGCCAGCAGCAGGTTTACCTGAGGCAGGTTTGCCTGAGGCGGATTTGCCGGTGGGTTTGTTTTTCGCCGGCGCCCGTTTCGGCTTGCGGAACGGTTTGCCGTCAGGGCCCAGTTTCGGATCACTGGCCCGTTTCGACTTCGCACCCTCCTTGCGCTTGGTGCCGCCGCGAACCTGTTCGTTGAGCACTTTCTGTGAAATTTCATCCACCGCGCCACGGGCCAGTTCGCCGAGCTGGAAGGGTCCGAAAGAGGTGCGGATCAAGCGTCCTACTTTCAGGCCAAGGTGCTCGCATATTTTTTTGACTTCGCGGTTCTTGCCTTCGCGCAGGGCAATGGTCAGCCAGACATTCGCCCCTTGTTCCTTGTCCAGCTTGGCTTCGATGGGTCCGTATTGCACCCCTTCCACCTGCAGGCCGTCCTTGAGCGCTTCAAGCGCTTGCGGTGTGACCTTGCCATTGGCCCGCACCCGGTAGCGGCGTACCCATCCGGTTGCCGGCAATTCCAGCAGGCGGGCAAGCCCGCCGTCATTGGTCAACAGCAGCAGGCCTTCGGTATTGATGTCCAGCCTGCCGATCGAGATGACGCGCGGCATGTCCTCCGGCATCTTGTCGAAAACCGAAGGGCGGTCCTTTTCATCACGGTGCGACACGACAAGACCGGCTGGTTTGTGATAACGCCACAGCCGGGCCTCTTCACGTTCCGGCAATGGCTTGCCGTCAACCTCCACCGTATCGGTGGGTAGAACCGTCATGGCCGGTGTGATAAGCGGTTTGCCATTGACATTGACCCGGCCCATTTCGATCCAGCGTTCAGCGTCGCGGCGTGAGCACAGACCGGCCCGGGCCATCACCTTGGCGACGCGTTCAGGCTTGGTTGGTTCATCACCAGGTGGTGGCAGGGACGGGCTTGATTGTTTGGCGTTCATGGAGTTGCTTGTATCAGATGGGCAGGGTTGCTGCACAGGTGCAATTGCGCAACCACAACAAACAGGTGTGAAAAGACGATGAAGGTTGAGCTGCACCCTGCCATGGCGCAGGCATTTGAGGAAGCCGAGGCCGCCCGTGACCGGGGTGAAGTGCCGGTGGGCGTGTGCATTACCGGCCCCGATGGTGCCATTGTGACAAGTGCCGGAAATCGGACCCGCGAACTGAATGACCCAACGGCCCATGCTGAAATTCTGGCCATTCGTGAAGCGGGCAGGCTGCTGGACAGCGAGCGTCTGACCGGGTGCGACCTGCATGTAACCCTGGAACCGTGTGCCATGTGTGCTGCCGCTATCTCGTTTGCCCGCATCGCCCGTCTGTATTTTGGCGCGGATGACGAAAAGATGGGGGCCGTCGAGAACGGGCCGCGGTTCTTTACCCAGGCAACCTGTCATCATGCACCGGATGTGTATTCCGGGCTGGGTGAGAAAAAAGCGCGCGATCTGTTGACTCAATTCTTCAGAACCAGGCGCTAAGCGTCTGAATTGACTCAGCTGTTCATCGCAAGTTCAAGTGCCCGCTTGATCTCGTCGCGCGCCGGTCTTGCCGCGTTCATGATGTCTTCGAAGCGGAAGAAGTCATGAATGCGAAATTGGCTGATGGCGGGTTCAATCCAGATGTCACAGCGCAGGCTGTCGCGTTGCAGCTGGGCGATTTTCTGCTGCTGGATCTGCATTGCGCCGGACAGCAGGTCGGTGGTACGTGCACCATTGGCATTGGACGGCTGCGGCTTGCCGATCACATTGACCGCCACCACGATTTCACAGTCTTGCTGAACATGGGATATGGGAACCGGATTGACGCAACCGCCGTCAATCAATGTCGTGTTGCGTTTGGGCGCAGAGATCACGCCGGGGATGGCAATGCTGGCGGCGATGGCAGCAATGGGATCGCCCGACGAAAACGCCACTTCACTCATGTTGTAGAAGTCGGTTGTAACAATGGTGAAAGGGATGGCGAACTTTGCCAGGTCATCCGGAAGCGGGACCGGCAACACCAGCTTCACCAACTGGGTCCCGTCTATGATAGGTGAAGCCAGCGGATTGAAGTTGATCAGATCCATCAGCCCGCCGCGTCCTGACGAAAACGCCCGTCGCGCGGCATCCAGCCGGTTGGACAACACCAGGCGGGAATGGTCTTCGATCTCGGCAGCGCTCAGCCCGCTTGCATAACCTGCACCGATCAGTGCGCCGATGCTGGTGCCGGACATGCGATGGGGCTTTATGCCCAGTTCGTCAAAAGCATGCAGAATCTGGATGTGGGCAAGTCCTCGCGCCGCCCCACCACCCAGCGCCAGTCCGATACGGGGATAACTCATGCGCCGGCCTTTCGGGCGTAATCCCATGCAACGTCTGCCATGGGAGACACAAGGTTTGCCATTTCCGCAGCATGCGGATTGGCTGCCGTGCCGTCCCGCACCCTGCCAACGATGCCCTGGAAGATGGCTGCCATCCTGAAAAAATTGTAAGCCAGATAGGTGTCCAGATCAGGAATGGAACTCAAACCCCGGCGCTGGCAATAGGCTGCAACATAGTCTTCAAGCGCAGGCACACCCTCAAGGGCTTCATGCCCTATCAGCGAGCCGACGCCGGCACCGGTTTCAGACGGCGGCATGCGCCACTGCATCAGGTGGTAGGTAAAGTCTGCGATGGGATCGCCCAAGGTAGACAGTTCCCAGTCCAGTACAGCGAGAATACTCGGACTTGTCTGGTCAATGATACAATTGTCCAGGCGGAAGTCGCCATGCACCAATGACACCTGGCCTGAGGACGGCGAGGCATCAGGCAGCCAGTCCATCAACCGGTCCATGGCCGGTATTTTTGCGGTTTCCGATGCACGATACTGCCCGGACCAGCGCTTGATCTGGCGTGCCACATAACCTTCAGCGCGGCCAAAGTCGGCAAGCCCGGCGCCGTCGATGTCCACGGAGTGCAGGTTTGCCATGAAAGAGTTGAGCTCATCGAAAATTCCAGCCCGCTCGTCGCCTGATATGCCGGGCATGAAGGGTTCCCAGAACACCCTACCATCGACAAAGTCCATGACGTAGAACTCGGTGCCGATGATGTTTGCGTCCTCACACAACAAATGCGGTTTCGCAACCGGCAGTCCCTGAGCGTGCAGTGCCGCGATGACGCGATATTCCCGGTCAACTGCATGCGCAGACGGCAACAGTTTTCCCGGAGGTTTGCGGCGCAAAACATAACTGGCCGTTGCGGTAACAAGTTTGTAGGTGGGGTTTGACTGGCCACCCTTGAATTGTTCAACCGTCATTGGCGGGATGAAGCCGGGTATGTGGATTTGCAGGTAATCCGCCAGGGCCCGCTCATCAAACCGGTGGGCGTCGCGCACGTCACGCGTGCCGGAAAACTCGGCCTGTCTGTCGATCGGCTGGCTCAAGCGGCATTCTCCATCAGGAACGGCATCATGGCGGCCAGCGTTTCTGCCGGGGCCTCTTCAGCCAGAAAATGCCCGCAGGCAATACCGCCGCCGGTTACATTTGTCGCCCATTTGCGCCAGATGTCCAGCGGACCGCCGCCTGATTTGCCGGGGATGCCGGCATCACCCCACAGCGCCAGCATGGGGCAGGTGATCTTGATGCCCTGATCGAGCGCCGCCTGGTCGTGTTCCACATCGCATGTGGCGCCGGCACGATAGTCATTGCACAAGGCGTGGATGACTTCAGGATCGCGAAAGTGGGCGCGATACTCTGCCAGCGCGGCTGGGTCGAAGACGTCAAGACCGGTGCCATTGTTCCAGGCACCTAGTTTCTCGTCGAGATAGAAATCCGCGTCGGCGCCGATCATCTTTTCCGGCAAAGGATAGGCCTGAGCCAGGAACGGCCAGTGATAGGTGTTCATGGCGCCCGCCACGGTCGCCATGGCTTTCCATTGCTCCAGCGTGGGCACAATATCGAGCGTGATCAGGCTGGTCACCGCGTGTGGATGATCCTGCACAAGACGGTAAGCCACGCGTCCACCGCGATCATGACCGCACAAGTGGAAGTCATCATGACCAAGCGAGCGCATCACTTGTACAAGGTCGTTTGCCATGGCGCGCTTGGAATAAGCGAGGTTTTCTGCATCGTTTGCCGGTTTGTCGGAGCGGCCATAGCCGCGCAAATCCGGGATTACCAGGGAGAAATGCTGGCTCAGTTCACCGGCGATCTTGTGCCAGATGGCGCCGGTCTGCGGAAATCCGTGCAATAACAGCAATGCCGGACCTTTGCCGCCGGTGCGCACAAAAAGCCGTGCGCCGTCGCCGTCAATCATGCGACCGTCAAAACCTGGATAGAGATCGCTCATGCATTGCCTTTCTCACGTTCCACGGCCCGCCAGCCAATGTCGCGGCGGCAGAAGCCCTGTGGCCAGTGTATTGCATCCACTGCTGCATAGGCCAGTTTCTGTGCATCGCTGACGCTGTCGGACTGTGCGGTTATATTCAATACGCGCCCGCCATTGGCCAGGATGTTGTCGCCATCCCGTTTTGTCCCGGCATGAAAGACCTGCACGCCGTCCATCTGCGATGCGGCATCCAGATTTCCGATGACCGACCCTTTTTGAACGTCACCGGGGTAACCTTCTGCCGCCATGACCACGGTGAGTGCCGTTGTGTCGTGCCAGCGCACGGATACCTTGTCGAGCGTACCTGAACAGGCTGCCAGCATAATGGTGACGATATCGTCTTTCAGCCGCATCATCAGCACCTGGCATTCGGGATCGCCGAAACGCACATTGTATTCGATCAGCTGCGGCCCGGTGTCAGTGATCATCAGGCCGGCGAACAGCACGCCCTGAAAGGCAGCGCCTTCTGCCGCCATGGCCGCCAGTGTGGGGTTGATGATTTCGTCCATGGTGCGCCGGCTCATGGCCTCGTCCATGACCGGGGCAGGCGAATAGGCGCCCATGCCGCCGGTGTTCGGTCCGGTGTCACCTTCACCGACGCATTTGTGATCCTGGGCCGAGCCGAAGGGAACCGCAGTACTGCCGTCGCAGATGGCAAAGAACGAGGCTTCTTCGCCGGCAAGATATTCCTCGATCACCACTTCAGCCCCGGCATCGCCAAACCGCCCGGCGAATATTTCGCGCACGGCAGCTTCGGCCTCCGCCATTGTCATGGCAACCGTGACACCCTTGCCGGCAGCAAGTCCGTCTGCCTTGACCACAATGGGTGCGCTGTGATCGGCCAGATAGCCAAGCGCTTCGGCTTCACTGCCGAACCGGCCGTATGCGCCGGTCGGGATATTGTACTTGGCGCAGATGTCCTTGGTGAAGCCCTTTGAGCCTTCCAGCCGGGCGGCGGCTGCACCAGGACCAAAAGTCGTAATGCCCGCACTGCGCAATTCATCGGCGAGGCCTGCCACCAATGGCGCTTCCGGACCGACCACGACAAGCCCAACTGCGTTCACCTTGCAAAAACTGATCACGGCAGCCGGCTCATCCAGGTCCAGCACCACAATCTCGGCTTCTTGTGCTATACCGGCGTTTCCGGGTGAACAGAATAATGTGTCCGTCAGTGGTGAATTTGAGATTGCCCAGGCCAGCGCGTGTTCACGGCCGCCCGATCCGATCAGAAGAATGTTCATGAGGTGTCAAGCTCTCCTTGCCATTACCACTATTTTTGACATCCAATGGGTGCCATTGAAAGGATTCTTGTAGCCATGTCCACCGATTGGCCTCCGTCCGGGTTCGATCCCGACACAGGCGAGCTCATGGATGAGCCAGAAGCGGTCTCCAATGTAGCTGAATTCTCCGTATCGGAGATCTCCAACGCGCTGAAACGCACGCTGGAGGACACGTTCGGCCATGTGCGGGTGCGCGGTGAACTGGGCCGTGTGTCGCGCCCTGCGTCCGGCCACGTCTATCTGGACCTGAAAGATGATCGCGCCGTGATCTCAGGCGTCATCTGGAAGGGTACGGCTTCGCGCATGAAGATCCAGCCTGAACAGGGGCTGGAAGTTATTGCCACCGGGCGCATCACAACATTCCCCGGCCAGTCGAAATACCAGATCATTATCGAGACCCTGGAACCTGCTGGTGCCGGTGCGCTGATGGCGTTGCTGGAAGAACGCCGCAAGAAACTGTCGGCAGAAGGCCTGTTCGACGAGGACCGCAAACGGGCATTGCCCTATCTGCCCGCTGTTATTGGTGTGGTGACATCACCGACCGGTGCGGTCATCCGCGATATTCTGCATCGTTTGTCGGATCGGTTTCCCCGCCACGTCCTGGTGTGGCCTGTGCGGGTGCAGGGAGAAAGCAGCGCCAAGGAAGTTGCCAACGGCATTCGCGGGTTTAACGCATTCGACCCTGACGGCGACATGCCGAGGCCCGACCTGATCATCGTGGCGCGTGGCGGCGGCAGCCTGGAGGATTTATGGGGCTTCAACGAGGAAGAAGTGGTGCGCGCTGCTGCCGACAGTGCCATTCCGCTGATTTCTGCTGTGGGCCATGAAACCGACTGGACCCTGATTGATCATGCCGCCGACTGGCGTGCACCCACGCCCACTGCTGCTGCCGAACGAGCCGTTCCGGTGCGGTCTGAACTGCTGGCCTATGTGGCCGATATGGGCGCGCGCCAGCTCCGCGCCATATCGCGTGCCATGGATGAACGGCGCACTCGCATAACTGCTGCGGGCAGGGGCCTGCCGCGCCCGGACGATTTGTTGGCGCTGGCCCGGCAGCGGTTTGACGCGGCATCCGGCAGGCTTGGCCAGTCATTGAAAGCCGCAACAACCGCCAGCCGCAGCCGGTTTGACCGGGTTGCCGCGCGCCTGACTGTCCGGCCATTGCAGCAGCAGATCATGCGGGACGGTGAAACGGTGATCCGCCTGTCGCGCGAGGCAAGACGCAGTCTTGATGCCCGTATGGACCAGCACCGACAGGCACTGTCCGCAGCGGACAAGCTGTTGAGGGCGTTTTCCTATCAGGCCGTACTGGAGCGGGGCTTTGCACTGGTGCGCGATGGCGACGGCCAGCCGGTTCGTACCGCTGCGGCAACCGAGGCCGGCATGGGTGTTAGCATAGAATTCGCCGACGGCCGCGCTGATGCGGTTATCGGGGTTAAGGGGACACGCAAACAGACATCATCCGCCAAACCGTCAGGTGATGGCAAACCGGGCGGAAATCAGGGTAATTTGTTCTAGGATTTACCTCCTACTGTCATCAAAAACACCTCTGGTGGACAGTTGAACCTGACTGGAATGATGCTTGTGCCAAGACCGCGTGACACGAACAAATGTCTGTCATCCTCGATAATGTACCCTTCAGTCCACCGCAGCGGCGCCTTGCTGGAATTGAATATCGGGCCCACGACGGGTAACCGGACTTGCCCACCATGGGTATGTCCGCACAATGTCAGATATGGACCCTGGGGGATATTGGCAAACGTTGCCGGATCGTGAGCCATTATCAGAACTGGTATATCATTCGGTACACGCGAAAGAGTTGCTTCAACTTCCGGGTGGCGTGTTTGTTCGTCTGCCAACCCGACAATGAAGAATTCCCCCGCTTTGTCTGCTACTTGACGGCAATCGTTCTCCAGAACCGTTATGTCCCTTGTGGTGAGCGCATGACGAACAGCCTCACCGTCATAGTGCCAGTCGTGATTCCCGAGGATCGCATAGATACCCAGCCGTGTTTTCAGCTCACCAATGACTTGCGCTGAGGTCTCGGGCGGCACCCGCCTGCCGCCAAGGACCTGCGTGTTCATGAAGTCACCCAGCACCAAGACAACGTCTGGTGACCATAGATTGATCTGATCGACAATTTTCCTGAAGCGGGACACATCATCTGCATGGCTGCCGGTGTGCAGATCTGACAATACGGCCAGTTTCAAAGGCTGTCTGCGTTTTTCCCATCCGGGCGGACAAATGGTCAGCTTTGTTGTGTCATGTGGTTGTGCTTGCGTAATACGGTTCAACCAGCCCTTGTCGCCGGAAGGGTCACGGAATGGAGCTTTGGAACGGAAGAACGATTTCATGCGACTGCACATTAGGTATTCTTACGACAACGGCAAACAACTATGTGTACTCGGCATCGGTGATTGAAATTCTCCGGTTCGGTTTCAGACCCCTTCTCAAGCCGCTGTTCTGCCTGTAAGACTAACTCTCATGAACTTTGAACCAACATTTGCGGCCGCTCAGGAAGCCAAGGTTCGCTATCTTGACGCCGATTTTCAGGTCTTGCGTCATGGTGATTTCGTGCGTTGTGCGGTCACCCGGCAGGCAATTCGCCTCGATGATCTGCGCTATTGGTCGGTGGATCGCCAGGAAGCCTATGCATCGGCTGAAGTGGCCATGCAACGTCATCTGGAAATCAACGACGCCGGCTAATCCAGTCCGCTGACTGTCTCTTCAATCAGACTGTCCACAACAGCACGCATGGCTTCTTCGTGATCTGCGCCTTGATCAGTTGCTGATTTAAAGACGGCACGTTGCCGGTCGGCGCTGTTGCCACTGGCTACTATGTCACGCAGCTTGACGATTTCCTTCGAACATCCCAGTTCTTCCGCGTCATCGGCGACCAGCTCAAGCAATTCATCAAGTAGATCGGGGTAGTCGACCAGCGCCGCCTTGCCGAAATCCATCAGTTGGCCTGACACGCCATGGCGTTGAGCCTGCCAGCGGTTTTCGTTGATCAGGAACCGCTCATACTGGCGCCAGCGTTGATTGGACAGCCTGAGCCTGTACAGCATATGCGCCAGGC